>NZ_JAXBVE010000007.1:0-165461 GCF_035181445.1 Photorhabdus africana | reverse complement strand
CTCCAATTGGCCTTGCAGGTTAGATTGTCCGCTGCCGGTCACTTCATTAATAATCAGTTCCGCCGCTTTTCCATGCAGATTAGGATTAGCGTTAAGTTGCCCCGCCAGTTGCGATTGAGCCGCTTGCGTGGCGTTATTGAGTACAGCGCCTTGAGTATCGACGTTGAACGCTTTATAGGTGTTGTGGGATATCCCCGCGTCATTCGGCGTGGCAATATTGACAACCGGGACATTGCCCTGATTTTGTACCTGCGTATGGTTATTATCCGGTGTGATCCCCGCGGCAATCGCCGGGTGAAGCGGCTGAATGGCGGTCAGGTAAATTAATAGATAACTCGTGCCTCTCGCCACCGAGTTGTTGCGTTTACTCATCGTGCTATCCCTTTTGTTTAATTTAAGTGTTAAAAAGTCAGTGATGCTAACCAATAAGTGACCTGAGCATCTGCGGTCAGGCTTCGGGTATAAAATGACCATTTACCACAGAGAATATTGATTATTTAATAGTTACATTATTGAACCATTTTAATGTGTAATTAATTGATCGTCAGAATGGGTAGTATGAAATGTGATCGGTGCTGGGTTTTTTAATTCTGATAATGGGGAATCTGTCATATTAAATGTCGGTAAATCGCGATAAGGATGGAGATATTGTTCCCTTACGCCAGCCATAATGTTTTCAGTTTTAGCGTGATGGGAATTGCTGGATTAGAATCATTGTGTCTGAAATTAGTGTAGAATGCTCGGCCACGGATTAGAATGTATGAGCTATTTTCTAGCATTCTATGCTATCAAATGTATTAAAATCAGTTTGTTATGATTGAATTTCACAATCAATGTATTGATTGATATATAACACGACGCCTGTGAAGGCGACAACAGAGGTTGCTCAATGAGCGGTAAGACACAGAAATCTGAAAAGTTACAGAAAATTCTCGCGCGTTCCGGTCACGGTTCCCGCCGCGAAATAGAAGGCTATATTCAACAAGGCCGCGTCAGTGTTGACGGTAAGATCGCGACTTTAGGTGATCGCCTTGAAGTTCAGCCCGCCACGAAAATCCGTCTCGATGGTCGGATATTAAATATCAAAGAATCACAAAAAGCGGTTTGCCGTGTTCTGGCTTATTACAAACCAGAGGGTGAGCTTTGTACTCGTCATGATCCAGAAGGGCGGCCAACGGTTTTTGATCGTCTGCCTAAATTGCTAGGTTCCCGCTGGATAGCTGTTGGGCGTCTGGATGTGAATACTTGTGGTTTGTTGCTATTTACCACGGATGGTGAGCTGGCTAATCGGTTGATGCATCCAAGCCGCGAAGTTGAACGCGAATATGCTGTCCGTGTCTTTGGTGAAGTTGATGATGCTAAATTGAAACAACTGGCTAAGGGCATTCAACTGGAAGATGGTCCCGCCGCATTCCGCACTATCGCGTTTAAAGGCGGTGAGGGGATGAATCAGTGGTATAACGTCACGCTGACAGAAGGACGTAACCGCGAAGTTCGTCGTCTTTGGGAAGCGGTTGGTGTACAGGTGAGCCGTCTTATTCGTGTGCGTTATGGTGATATTGGTTTGCCAAAAGGCTTACCACGCGGGGGATGGACAGAACTGGGTCTGGAGCAGACTAACTATTTACGCCAATTAGTGAATTTGAATGAAGAGACGGTTTCCAAAGTGGAAGTGGGACCGGATAAACGTCGTCTTAAAGCTAACCAAATCCGCCGAGCGGTTAAACGCCATGCTCAAGTCGCATCGCGTCCATCGGCAGGAAAACGTCCGGGCAGTTCACGCCAGAAGGCGGGGCGAACAACCGCGCCAAAAGGCCGTTAAGTTTTCTGGGTCTCGTGTGTTATAACGGGGCCTTTTTTACCAATCGATCCCTTTTTGTGCTTTGATGCCGGCGTCAAAGGCATGTTTTACCGGACGCATCTCTGTGACGGTATCTGCCATTTCCAATAATTCACGATGACAACCGCGGCCGGTGATAATAACGGATTGGTGCTCCGGTCGGTGGTTGAGCGCACTCATAACGTCTTCCAGAGGAAGATAGCCATAACTCACCATATAAGTCAGTTCATCCAGGACAACCAGATCTAAATCGGGATCAGATAACATCGCTAACGCATGGCGCCATACCTGCTGGCAGGCTACAGTATCCGTTTCCCGGCTTTGAGTTTCCCAGGTAAAACCTGTTGCCATAACATGAAAATTCACCCCATGCTGTTCCAGCAGATTTTTTTCGCCATTCTCCCACTTACCCTTGATAAACTGGATCACTCCGGCGCGAAATCCATGACCTATCGCTCGGGTCACGGTGCCAAATGCCGCAGTGGTTTTGCCTTTACCATTGCCGGTAAAAACGATGAGAATACCCCGTTCTAACTGGGCGGCTTCAATACGGGAATCCACTTTTTCTTTTAGGCGTTGTTGCCTTTTTTGATGTTGATTGTCATTGATTGTCATTATTCGGCTGGTCCTGCTTTGCGTCCGGGTTGGGCATCAAAACTGATGCCTGTTTTATGCAGACTATCGCTGCCCATAAGATAAAGATACAGTGGCATAATATCTGCCGGTGTTTTCAGTTTAGCAGAATTTTCGTTAGGGAATGCGCGGGAGCGCATATTTGTGCGTGTACCGCCGGGATTAATACAATTAACGCGCAGAGAAGTGTGTTTATATTCCGCTGCTAAAACTTGCATCATGCCTTCGGTTGCAAATTTAGAGGCAGAATAGGCTCCCCAACCACAACGACCTTCGCGGCCAACGCTCGAACTGGTAAAGATTAATGATCCATCAGGTGATTTCAATAATAGTGGCAATAAGGCTTGCGTTAACATAAAAGTCGCATTGACGTTGACTTGCATAACATCATGCCATAGTTGAACGGGTTGCTCTGCCATCGGTGCGACGGCCCCCAGTAAACCGGCATTATGCAATACGCCATCCAGATGCGGATAATGTTGCGCTAAATCGCCAGCGAATGCTTGACACTCTTCGGCTGTGGCGGTAAGCAGATCCACGGTGTAAACAGTTGCCGGGGCACCACCTGCTCGTTCAATCTCTTTTTGGACAGCTTCCAGTTTGTGTGTTGTTCTGCCAAGTAAGATCACCTGTGCACCGTAACGGGCATAGGTCAAAGCCGCTTCACGGCCAATACCCTCTCCAGCGCCTGTCACTAAAATAATACGTTGTTGTAGGAGGTCATGTTTTGGTTGGTAATGTAACATTTGAAGATTTCCTGTTATTGACGGCGCGATTTGTTACCGTCGGAGGCCGTTCGGGCTATCAAAACAGAAAGTTATATATTGAGTCAAATTTGCCAAGGTTGATTGCTCAGGAGATACACGGAGAAACATTGCGGGCTGCGTGAGTGAATGTTAGGCAACTTAGGTAGCTGAAGTTGGTCGGGATCATGATTACGATTGGACTATTGCTGTACAGGCGGCTGGTTGTTAAATTTGTTGAACTAGAGGTTCAATGCGACTATTATCACGTTAAGTGATATAAATTTGTATCATGCTAAGCACTATGTCACTTCAATTTCATCATGTTAGGGGGCTATATGAGAACTGAACATACCAGGTCTATACAGACCATTAGCCACTCAACAGAAGTTATTGACTCCTTCAAAGATAAGAGCACAGATAAACTTTTTTGCGTTCTTCGCCTTAGTGAAAGGCGGGATGCTAACAGGCAATTGTTTATTGTAACTCTTAAAGATGATAACAAGAGTGATGGTTTCTATATTGTGCCATTTGCTGAATTGGTTGTCAGAAGGGAAAGAGTGAAATACCTTGTTTCTCCTGAAAATCAATATCCAGAATTTGGCGATAATATTAGCTTCATTATGAAACGCATTGAGTCCGTTGTTAAAATTTTCATTGATAATTACAAACTAACGACTACCCGTTAAATTATTATATAATAGGGATAGCAATGGCCCCCGATCTTATTAGTTCATATTCAAAGGACTTGAGCGAAAAGCCAAGTTGTGTTTCATCAAATATTATTGATGAATTTTATTGTCTATCACCGGAAGATGATTTATTGAAAATAATAGAATATGCTCTTGCTGGAAGTGAATACGATTACTATTCAGAAATAATTTATATGGGATGCTCTACTCCTGACTTTTACTCTGAACACGCAGAATGCCTGAGAAAATACGGGTATTGTACTGAGAAAATTATCGATGAATTACTTTCTTTGGATATGCATGAATCATCAGAAGATATTTTGGTCGGAAGAGTTTTATATAACGACTTTAATTTTATCGATAAAGGGATAACCCAAACGGGTAAGCAAATAAAAGGCGTTTATACCCTATGGATTTCAAGATGCATCGCGGCGGCAAGGGAGCGAATCCCCGGGAGCATAGATAACTATGTGACCGGGGTGAGTGAGTGCAGCCAACAAAGAAGCAACTTGAAAGATGACGGGTATATATAGACATAGATTATCGGAGGGTGGGGCTGGCTAGTTCCATTTATAACAGTCTATTATTGAAACATAGATATCTTATTTGCGACAATATTCAGAGTCTGTCAGGTGGTTCTCTATGGGCTAGTAGTATCGTTAAATTAGGTGAAGTTCGCATTTATGATGTTATTAAGAAGAAATTTTTGGATGTGTTAACTCCACGTGGCGTCGGTGTAAATGGTGTTGTTCCTTGGAGTGTCCTGGATTTGCCTGTTAGTGAGTTATCCAAGTGGGAACCAAGACCTTTATCGCCAGAATCTTGCCATCATATCGTTAACATTATAAGCAAAGATAAATTATACAACTAAATCCGCTTCGGTGAGTTTTTTCATATATGCCGCTTAATTGCGGTTTTTTTACATCTGAAATAACCACACATTATTATTTTCCTATTCCTTGGTCATTGCCCCATTCATCTATTTGGTTATTTCACTTGTAACAGTTCAGATTTTGATAAATTACAGTACCCGGAATTAGCGGAAGCTTATCCTGATGGTAGATTACTCGATTTAAGAGGGGAATTTATTCGAAGTTCATTCGTCGGCATGATAGCACCAAACCAAGTTCTAACTATATTGTAATGGCCGCATAATGATGGGAGCTGTTTGGCCCTTATTCTTTACTCACAGCGATAGCAGTTTACTTTTCCATTGTTCAATAATTTCTCTCTTTTCTTTCAGATAGTCGTAGCGATCAGGTCGTTGTAACAGTCGTAGTTGTAACAGTCGTAGTTGTAACAGTCATAGTGCTTGGTTGAAACGCCGGGTTTTTGTGATTCTGCAATCTAATTCCTCATTTTTGAACTGGTCCCCCATTTCTCCATCTTAATGGTGTAGAATTAGCGACTGAGACCGATATACTGGACGTTTTTATTTGTACATATTCGTATTTATTGAATGCGAATTAATTATAATATATTGTTTTTAAATGAGAAAATTAGATACATTATATTGTAAATTCATAGTCTAAGAAGCAAAAGGTGGATTTTGTGGAGTACTTATCTCTTTACGGGTTGTTTTTAGCCAAAGTAGTTACACTGATGTTGGCTGTTATTGCTTTGGCAATATTCGGTATTGGCATGGGAATGAGGAAATCCTCGCTAAAAGGAGAACTGAAACTCACCGATCTTGGTGAATCATACCGGGATAAACAGCGTCAAATGCAGCGGGCACGCATGACGGAAGCGGAAAGAAAAATCTGGCAAAAAGCGTTTAATAAGCAACAAAAGCTCGAATTTAAGCAGAAGAAGAGTGAGGCTAAGACAGGTCAGAAAGGGTTACAGAAACCTTGTCTTTATGTGCTGGATTTTAAAGGGAGTATGGATGCACATGAGGTCGATTCATTACGTGAAGAGATTAGCGCAATTCTGGCCGTGGCAGATGCAAAAGATGAAGTGTTGCTACGTCTGGAAAGTCCTGGAGGTATGGTGCATGGCTATGGATTGGCGGCCTCTCAGCTTGCTCGTTTGCGTCTGAAAGACATTCGCTTGACTATCGTCGTAGATAAAGTTGCTGCCAGTGGGGGCTATATGATGGCTTGTGTTGCTGATCGTGTCGTTGCTGCGCCCTTTGCCATTATTGGTTCTATTGGCGTGGTCGCTCAGATTCCGAACATTCATAAGCTATTGAAGAAAAATGATATTGATGTGGAACTCCATACGGCTGGTGAATATAAACGTACACTGACTGTGTTGGGAGAAAATACAGAGCAGGGCCGGAAAAAGTTTCAGGAAGATCTGAATCAGACTCACGAACTATTCAAATCGTTTATTCATACACATCGCCCATCACTTGACGTGGAAAGTGTGGCGACAGGCGAATACTGGTACGGCTCACAGGCGAAAGAGAAGGGCTTGATTGACGAAATTGGTGTCAGCGATGATCTGTTGATTGCTCAAATAGATAACTGTGAAGTTATTGGTGTCAGTTATACACGCCGTAAACGCATGGTAGAGCGTTTCACCGGCAATGCAATGGAAAGTATTGATAAACTGTTATTGCGCTGGTGGCAAAGAGGGGAGAAGCCTCTGCTTTAATTAAAGTTTCGCTATTTTGAATTAATTATCTTGGCGTACCCCAAGGCGTTCTATTTCGACGTTCAGGGGTGCCTTGATATATTGCTTAATGAATTTTTGTTATTAATTTTCAAGGTAATATTGTTTCGGCAGGATATGCGTCAATTGTTTGAACATATTGAAAATAGCAGTACTTTTTACTGTGGGTAAACCATTTTCACTTGGAAAAAATTCACCATTAATACTAATACATCTCCTTTTTGTTCTACGCTACTTATATACATGCCATGAATAAAATCTTCACGTTGGCGGATAATATCGCTGGTTTTTTTGGTCATTGTTCACCTTTAATCGGTGTTGTTCTGTTTTATCTTTTTCTGTCCTTAATCAAAAATAATTTGTTGCGCATCATTTTTTATCAGGTAGAGTGTGAACTTTTCATCATGCAGATGGAAGATTTTGTTTACGGTGATCACTTCATTCATTTGCATAGATCATGGGCGGTATCTAAAATACCTTAGATAATTCAATATGTTTCGAGTTTGGGGAAATCAACTGAATAAAAATAAGTTGATATATTGAGAATCTATCGCAATATAAAAAGAGGTTTTAAATACCGTGATATGGCGCAGTGAATTCCACCATCTGAAAAGATAATTAGGTAAAGATAACTATGGGTAAAGCTCTTGTAATCGTGGAGTCCCCGGCAAAGGCCAAAACAATCAACAAATATTTGGGGAGTGACTACGTGGTGAAATCCAGCGTTGGTCATATCCGTGATTTGCCGACCAGTGGCTCAGCCAGCCAAAAGAGTTCGAGCTCATCTACCGATAAGTCTAAGAAGAAGGTTAAAAAAGATGAGAAAGCTGCATTAGTCAACCGTATGGGAGTTGATCCATACCGTGGTTGGGAAGCGAATTATCAGATTTTGCCGGGCAAAGAGAAGGTCGTGGCAGAGCTGAAATCACTGGCTGAAAAAGTTGATCATGTTTATCTCGCAACGGATCTTGACCGCGAGGGAGAAGCCATTGCATGGCACTTGCGGGAAGTGATTGGCGGTGATGGCGATCGTTTTAGCCGGGTTGTTTTTAATGAAATCACTAAAAATGCCATCAAACAGGCATTTGATAATCCGGGTGAATTAAATATTCACCGGATAAATGCTCAACAAGCTCGCCGTTTTATGGATCGCGTCGTGGGTTATATGGTTTCTCCGCTACTGTGGAAAAAGGTCGCCAGAGGGCTTTCTGCCGGTCGTGTGCAATCGGTGGCGGTACGCCTTGTGGTAGAAAGAGAGCGTGAAATTAAAGCGTTTGTACCGGTAGAATATTGGCAATTACATGCTGATTTGCTGGCGAAAGGCGAAATTTCGCTGCATATGGAAGTGACCCATCAGCAGGGTAAACCGTTTAAGCCGGTTAATAGCGAACAGACTCAAGCCGCCGTCTCTTTACTGGAAAAAGCCCGTTACAAAGTGATCGATCGTGAAGATCGTCCAACATCCAGTAAACCGAGTGCGCCGTTTATCACATCGACATTGCAACAGGCGGCCAGCACGCGTTTAGGGTTTGGTGTTAAAAAGACCATGATGATGGCTCAGCGTTTGTATGAGGCCGGATATATTACTTATATGCGTACTGATTCAACTAACTTGAGTCAGGATGCGCTGGATATGGTTCGTGGTTACATCAGTGATCATTTTGGCGATAAATACCTGCCAAAAGCAGCCAATACTTACAGCAGTAAAGAGAACTCACAGGAAGCGCATGAAGCGATTCGTCCTTCCAGTGTTGATATCATGGCAGAGCAACTGAAAGATATGGATGCGGATGCACAGAAGCTGTATCAGCTAATCTGGCGTCAGTTTGTGGCTTGTCAGATGACACCGGCGAAATACGATTCCACAACATTGACGGTACAGACGGGTGATTTTGAATTGCGGGCCAAAGGCCGTACATTGCGTTTTGATGGCTGGACAAAAGTGATGCCTGTGTTGCGCAAAAGTGACGAAGACCACACGTTGCCGGTTGTTGAAATTGGTACAGAACTTGATTTGCAACAACTGATTCCAAGCCAGCACTTCACTAAACCGCCGGCGCGTTACAGTGAAGCATCCCTGGTTAAAGAGCTGGAGAAACGCAGTATTGGTCGCCCATCCACTTATGCTTCCATTATCTCCACGATTCAGGAGCGTGGTTATGTTCGCGTGGAGAGCCGCCGTTTCTACTCGGAGAAAATGGGAGAAATTGTGACTGATCGTCTGGAAGAAAATTTCAACGAACTGATGAGTTATGATTTTACTGCGCGAATGGAAGATCAGCTTGATCAGGTTGCAAGTAACAAAGCCGAATGGAAAGGGATTCTGGATGAATTTTTCACTGATTTTAGTGAACAGCTAGACGTCGCCAATAAAGAGCCGGAAGAGGGCGGCATGCGGCCCAATCCGATGGTAATTACCTCTATTGAGTGTCCGACATGTCAGCGCTCTATGGGTATTCGAACGGCAACCACTGGCGTTTTCTTGGGTTGTTCTGGTTATGCGTTATCACCTAAAGAGCGTTGTAAGCAGACGATAAACCTTATCCCTGAGAATGAAATTCTTAACGTCTTGGAAGGGGATGAGGCGGAAACAAACGCATTGCGCGCCCGTCGTCGTTGTAAAAAATGTGGTACAGCGATGGACAGTTACCTTATTGATAACCAACGTAAGTTACATGTTTGTGGTAATAACCCAGCTTGTGATAGCTACGAAGTGGAAGAGGGCGAATTTCGCATTAAGGGATATGACGGTCCTGTTATCGAATGTGATAAATGTGGCGCTGAAATGCACCTGAAAATGGGGCGTTTCGGTAAATACATGGGCTGTACCGATGAAACTTGTAAAAATACCCGCAAAATCTTGCGTAGTGGGGAAGTCGCGCCGCCAAAAGAGGATCCGGTTCCATTGCCAGAGCTTCCTTGTGAAAAATCTGATGCCTATTTTGTATTGCGTGATGGTGCAGCCGGTGTATTTTTAGCGGCGAATACCTTCCCTAAATCCAGAGAAACCAGAGCGCCGTTGGTAGAAGAGCTAGCGCGTTTTAAAGAGCGTTTGCCGGAGAAATTACGCTATCTGGCTGATGCGCCTGTGGCGGATGCTGAAGGTAATAAAACAGTTATCCGTTTTAGCCGTAAGACTAAACAGCAATATGCTTCTTCAGAGAAAAATGGCAAGGCAACGGGGTGGAGTGTGTTTTATGTTGATGGGAAATGGGTTGAGAAAGAGAAAAAGTAACAATTTCTGACAGAATCAACACTCTCTTTTTCTCAGAAAAGGGATTATTTTCTTCTATTAAGCCAACCATATAGGTTGGCTTTTTTCGCCTATTGGCATTATCTTAAAATATATGAATTAGAATCCGGTTAAACATTCATTATGAATTTTTAATTATTCGTTATATAAATATATAATCGTGTTATAGTGGTTATATGCGACAACAATATTATTTCTATTCGTTATAATAAATAGCAAACAGCAATATCAGTCCAGGTTTCTAAGTCATAATTGTTCACAGCGTTTATTTTGGGATGGTGTTTATATGAAATTGCAACAGCTTCGTTACATCGTGGAGGTGGTAAACCACAACCTTAATGTTTCATCTACGGCAGAAGGACTGTATACATCTCAACCCGGGATCAGTAAGCAGGTTAGAATGCTTGAAGATGAATTAGGTATTCAGATTTTTTCCCGTAGTGGTAAACACCTGACGCATGTTACTCCCGCAGGTGAAGAGGTTGTCCGAATTTCTCGTGAAGTATTATCTAAGGTTGATGCAATACGGTCAGTTGCTAGTGAACATACTTATCCGAATCGTGGTTCGCTATATATTGCGACTACCCACACTCAGGCCCGTTATGCATTACCTCCTGTGATTAAAGGCTTTATTGAACGTTATCCGCAGGTCTCTTTACACATGCATCAGGGGTCGCCAACGCAAATTGCTGAAGCTGTGAGTAAAGGTAGTGCTGATTTTGCTATTGCAACTGAGGCGCTGCATTTATATGAAGATTTGATAATGTTGCCTTGTTACCATTGGAACAGGACGCTGGTGGTGACGTCGGATCACCCGCTGGCAGGTAAAGAGAGTGTTTCAATTGAAGAACTGGCTGAATATCAACTGGTCACTTATACATTTGGTTTTACCGGTCGTTCTGAGTTAGATGTCGCATTCGATAAAGTGGGCTTAAAGCCTAAAATTGTTTTCACTGCGACGGATGCTGATGTCATTAAAACTTATGTCCGGTTAGGATTAGGTGTGGGGGTTATTGCCAACATGGCGGTTGATCCGGTGCAGGATAATGACCTTGTTTGCATTGATATGCGTGATAAATTCAGCTACAGCACAACTAAAATTGGTTTTCGTCGCAGCAGTTTCTTACGCAGCTACATGTATGATTTTATGTGGCGTTTTGCGCCTCACTTGACGCGTGATGTTATTGATCAGGCAGTTGCTTTACGCTCAAATGAAGATATCGAAGTCATGTTCAAAGATATCAAATTACCAATCGTATAATGAAATAGTTAGGGAGCTAATGATTGCTATTGGCTCCCTAATTTTGCTTATCAGATGGGTTCAAACTCACCACTGAAGAAATCATCAGACTCTTCTATTGATGTTTTTCTTTGTTTGTTGACGAAATTATCAAAACTGGCTTTAATCTCAGGATTTTCGAGCGCCTCATAGTCTAAAACCGATATTAAGGATGAATACTCAAAATCAATATTGATATTTTCATTAGAAGCACAACTTGATAAAAAGTTTGAATTAGTGCTATCAAAATTAACTCGATAGAGTTTTAGTTTTGGAATATATACGGTCTTTTCTCCTACAATCAAGGTATCGATAGCAATCGTTAGGGTCACAGTAGAATAGAAGCCTTTATTTTTCCGAATACCTAAACGAATCGTCTCCCCTTGCTTGGTAATAAACTTAGCGAAATCTGGCAGCATATCTGTATTTTCGAATACAACCACGTTCATAATGAAATTAAGGAAACTTTTTGAAATGCTTAAACCATTTAATGAATCGGTGTAATTTTTAGATTCAACTTTGCTAGTACCCATTAGAGGTAATTTATTAACGATTTTAGTCCAAAAATCCATATCTGTTTTATATTGCTCTCCATACTTTTCCGCGTATTTATTGACATAATTGGTTGCGATGGAGGAGAGTGCAATTAATGTTTGACTTAAACTATTAGTTTTATCTATAACTTCTGGTTTATCAGATAATTGTTTGGCTATAATGAACTGAACTAAACCATCCTTTTCATTATATTTATTGGTATTTTCTATACTAAAATAAGTATCGTCGATGTGAAAGAACGTATTAGCTTCATTGATTTTTGCGATATGTTCCTGATTATTCGTAATTGCGTTTTTTATATCCATTATTTTGTCCTTGTTTTTTTATTGATAATTTGAATCCAATTGCATTGTTAGCGGGTTAATTCTAGCTGATTATCATTCGATTGTTTACCCGACTAAATTATCAAAATTTATTACTGAAATTCTGATAGATACACTGAATTGACTCATTGTGCGGTAATGAGAAACAAATATTTGCTTATATGTTATGTTTAATTTGTGCCATTATCATCTAAGGTGGTTTTGAGTTATGCCAGTATAAGAAGAAGGAGGAGTTATGTCGTTTGATTTAAAAAAAGTTTGTGTTTCAACACTTTCCGCTGCAAATAAACAATATGATTATTACAGCTTGCCACTGGTTGCTAAACATTTGGGGGATATTTCCCGTTTGCCCAAATCAATGAAAGTTCTTTTGGAGAATCTTCTTCGCAATATTGATGGCAATTCTGTTGTTGATGATGATTTGAAAGCAATTGTTGATTGGCAAAATACCGGCCATGCAGACAGAGAAATTGCTTACCGGCCAGCACGTGTATTAATGCAGGATTTCACCGGAGTACCTGCCGTTGTTGATTTAGCGGCCATGAGAGAAGCGGTTCAGCGCCTTGGTGGTGATGTTGAACAAGTTAATCCACTATCACCCGTTGATTTGGTTATCGACCATTCAGTTATGGTCGATAAATTCGGCACGGAAAAAGCCTTTGAACAAAATGTTCAATTAGAAATGGAACGTAACTACGAGCGTTATCTCTTTCTGCGTTGGGGGCAAAAAGCGTTTAACCGTTTTCGTGTTGTCCCGCCCGGAACCGGGATTTGCCATCAGGTAAACTTGGAATACCTGGGTAAAACGGTTTGGCATGAAATGCATAACGGACGGGAGCTGGCTTATCCTGATACCTTGGTTGGTACCGATTCTCATACCACCATGATCAATGGTCTCGGTGTTCTAGGATGGGGTGTGGGCGGTATTGAAGCTGAAGCGGCTATGTTAGGACAACCTGTTTCCATGCTGATTCCTGATGTGGTGGGTTTTAAACTTACCAGCAAGTTACGCGAAGGGATTACTGCAACAGACCTTGTACTGACAGTGACTCAGATGCTGCGTGCGCATGGTGTGGTCGGGAAATTTGTTGAATTTTATGGAGATGGGTTAGCTGATTTGCCGCTGGCAGACAGGGCAACCATTGCCAATATGGCACCGGAATATGGTGCAACTTGCGGTTTCTTCCCAGTAGATGATATTACCTTGAGCTATATGCGATTGACAGGGCGTACAGAACAGCAGATTGAGCTGGTAGAAGCTTATTGTAAGATCCAAGGATTATGGCGAAATCCCGGTGATGAACCGGTATTCACCAGTAGTCTTGAGCTGGACATGTCGACGGTGGAAGCGAGCTTGGCAGGGCCGAAACGTCCACAAGACAGGGTGGCTTTAGCGCAAGTACCTCAGGTATTTCAGTCAGCCGTTGATCTGGAAATGAATAAACCTCAGGGGAAAGCCATCTCAGCGCCAGTTAATTTGGATAATCAGAAGTATGAGTTAGAAGAGGGGGCTGTTGTCATTGCTGCGATTACTTCCTGTACCAACACCTCTAATCCCAGTGTGCTGATGGCTGCGGGGTTGTTGGCAAAGAAAGCGGTTGAGAAGGGGCTTAAACGCCAACCGTGGGTGAAAACCTCACTGGCGCCCGGCTCGAAAGTGGTGACAGATTACCTTGAATTGGCGGGCATGATGCCTTATCTGGAGAAACTGGGCTTCAATCTGGTGGGTTACGGTTGCACAACTTGCATTGGTAACTCTGGGCCATTGCCTGAGTCTATTGAAATGGCGATTAAGCAAGCTGACCTTACCGTCGGTGCCGTCCTTTCTGGCAACCGAAACTTTGAAGGCCGTATCCATCCTCTGATAAAAACTAACTGGCTAGCGTCGCCGCCATTAGTCGTGGCATATGCTTTATCCGGCAACATGAAAAAGGATTTGACTAAAGATCCTCTTGGTCAGGATCAACAAGGCAATGATATCTATTTGAAGGACATATGGCCTGATAGCAAAGAAATTGCTAAAGCCGTTGAGCAAATTAAGGCTGATATGTTTCACAAAGAGTATGCGGAAGTCTTTGATGGTGATGAAACATGGCAATCGCTGGATGTTGCGAGTTCTGCTACTTATCACTTCCAGCTTGATTCTACTTATATTCGCCACCCGCCATTCTTTAGTGAGATGACAGCAGAGCCAGAAGCGATAACGGATATTCATGGCGCGAATATATTGGCTATTCTTGGGGATTCTGTCACCACAGACCATATTTCTCCGGCGGGGAATATCAAAGCTGACAGCCCGGCAGGGCGTTACCTTCAAGAACATGGGGTTGAGCCTAAGGATTTTAACTCCTACGGCTCAAGGCGCGGTAATCATGAAGTCATGATGCGTGGAACGTTTGCCAATATCCGTATCCGTAATGAGATGATTGCTGGTATAGAAGGAGGATATACCCGCCATATTCCATCACAGACACAATTAGCGATTTATGATGCGGCTATGTGTTATCAGGAAGAAAAAACACCATTAGCTATCATTGCGGGCAAAGAATATGGTTCCGGTTCGAGCCGCGACTGGGCAGCGAAAGGTACCCGATTATTAGGAGTTAGGGTAGTGATTGCGGAATCATTTGAGCGTATTCACCGTTCGAACCTGATTGGTATGGGGGTATTGCCATTGGAATTTCCTCATGGCGTAAATCGTAAGACATTAAATCTACGAGGTGATGAGACAATTGATATTGAAGGGATGAATAACCGCAAGCCGGGACAGATTGTACCGGTGAAAGTGACTTATTCGGATGGGCGTCAGGAAATCATTAATGCTCAGTGTCGTATTGATACCAAAACTGAATTAGATTATTTCCACCACGGTGGTATCTTGCACTATGTTATTCGTCACATGTTGAAATAATTTTTATCCCCGTTATCTTTCAAGCTGCCTCTTTGTTGGCTGCACTCGCTCACCCCGGTCACATAGTTACCTATGCTCCCGGGGATTCACTCCCTTGCCGTCGCGATGCATCTTGAAATCCATAGGGTATATACTTAAAGATGGCACTGATTTATTTGAGCGCCGTCTTTTCAGCTAGCTTACTGAAAAACTAATTTTGCTCAGATAACAAATGACCCATTTTTCTGGCTTTAGTATCCAAATAATAAGCATTCTTAGGATTTCGGCCGGTAATTAATGGAACACGTTCTACGATATTAATCCCTGCTTCGGTCATAATTTCCACTTTTTTGGGATTATTTGTCAGCAGACGAATAGCTTGAATACCGAGTAATTTATACATATCTGCACATAAGGTGAAATCACGCTCATCGGCGGCAAAACCTAACTGATGGTTAGCTTCTACAGTATCGATACCGTTATCCTGTAACGCGTAAGCACGAATTTTGTTGATTAAGCCAATATTACGACCTTCTTGCCGATGGTAAAGTAATACACCTCGCCCTTCTTTAGTAATTTGAGCAAGGGCGGCTTCAAGTTGAAAACCGCAATCACAACGCAGACTAAACAGGGCGTCACCGGTCAGACATTCTGAATGGATCCTGGAAAGCACAGGTTCATTGCCAGAAATAGTACCGTATACTAATGCGACATGATCTTGACCTGTGGCGATTTCTTCAAAGCCGACCATTAAAAAATCACCCCAAGGAGTGGGTAACTTGGCCTCAGCGACTCGTTTTAATTGCATTTTATTGTTCATATGTTGATTCAGACTCGTTACAAGACATTCGTTACAAAGCATAGATGTGAAAAACAATACCGGTCTGGGAAATCAGCGGACACTGCGTAAAAGATTTTCTCTGATTATAATGTGGCTATATTTTGCCATATTTACCGCAAATTATCTGTCAAAAACTTTCAAATAATTATATCTACAATTGTGATGGTATGATGGTATGGTCTGATTAGCAGAATGGCATTGGGTATGCACTGGTCGCAGGACATTATCACATCAACGTTAATTAGTGCAGTATTAGTGATGGCTATCTGTTATCTCACAGAAAAATGGCGGTTGATTAACGACAAAAAGGATTTGGTGGTGTAATTGCTTCTTATTTACACTTAATCGATGGGAAGATATCGTAAAAGAGCTGAAAGACGCATTTATCATGATAAATTGCTTCCTTTATCCAGACTGGAAATGCTAATTTAATGAGCCGTTATCCAGCATAATGTCCAAGCAACAATAGATAACAGGAAAAAATGTGAAATATTTTCTGATTTTATTACTGATATTGGTGATCTTTGTCATCTCGATGACTCTTGGATCAAATAACGATCAGGTCGTTACATTTAACTATCTGATTGCTAAAGGGAATTACTCTATATCTACACTTTTAGCTGTATTATTTGCTAGCGGTTTCGTGTTAGGTTGGGTTATCTGTGGATTGTTTTATCTTCGTGTTCGTTTGTCATTAGGAAGAGCTGAACGCAAGATTAAGCGACTTGAAGTGCAACTGGAGCAACCTGCTGAACCTTCGGTTACTGATTCATCGCTTGCACTTAGCAAGGAATAAACTCCTATGTTAGAGCTGTTGTTTCTGTTGCTTCCTGTGGCCGCTGCTTATGGCTGGTATATGGGGCGCAGAAGTGCTCAACAGGATAAGCAACAAAATGCTGATCGCTTATCACGAGAATATGTTGCCGGGGTTAACTTTCTCCTTTCAAACCAGCAAGATAAAGCCGTGGATCTGTTTCTTGAAATGCTCAAAGAGGACAGTTCTGCTTTTGAAGCACATTTGACTTTGGGGAATCTATTCCGTTCCAGAGGAGAAGTAGAGCGGGCTATCCGCATTCATCAATCTCTCATGGAAAGCGCTTCTCTGACATTTGATCAGCGTTTGCTTGCGACACAACAATTGGGCCGCGATTATATGTCTGCGGGTCTGTATGATCGTGCTGAAAATATGTTTGCTCAATTGGTGAATGAAAAAGATTTTCGGGAAAATGCGTTTCAGTCGCTGCTGACTATTTATCAATCAACCAGTGATTGGAAAAAAGCCATTGATATTGCTGAGAAATTAGTCAAATCCGGCAAGCATGATTTACGGGAAAAAATTGCGCATTTTTATTGTGAACTCGCTTTACAGGAGATGAGCGGTGATGATCTTGATGAAGCTATCGGTTATCTCAATAAAGCGGTTCAGGCAGATAAAAACTGCGCCAGAGTTTCTATCATGTTGGGGCGCTTGTTTATGGCCCGGCAAGAGTACAATAAAGCGGCGGATGCTTTAAAATCTGTTCTTGAGCAGGATAAACAGTTGGTGAGTGAGGTGCTACCTATTCTCCAAGAGTGTTACCAGCATCAAAATCAGATTGATGAATGGGAAAATTTCCTGAAACGTTGTGTCGAGGAAGATTGTGGAGCCACGGCCGAGCTTTTGCTGGCTGATATTATCGAGCAGCAAAAAGGGCATGAAGTCGCGCAAACTTACATCAATCATCGATTAGAGCGTCATCCGACCATGCGCCTATTTTATCGCCTGATGGATTACCACCTGGCCGAAGCAGAAGAGGGTCGGGCAAAAGAAAGTATTATTTTGCTACGGGACATGGTTGGTGAACAAATTCGCACTAAACCTAATTATCGCTGCCATAAATGCGGCTTTACTTCTCATTCGCTTTATTGGCACTGTCCATCATGCCGTTCGTGGGATTCTATTAAACCGATCCGTGGATTAGATGGTCAGTGACAGTGTCACCATAATATTGCTTTGTTAGTCAAAAAGGTTAAAAAATGACATCTCATACCTTAACATCGTTCGGTAGACAGATTAGCTCGCCTGTCATTGTTGCTTTAGATTACGACAATCAGGATGCGGCGCTGGCTTTTGCCGATAAAATTGATCCACAGGATTGCCGTCTGAAAGTAGGTAAAGAGATGTTCACCCTACATGGTCCGCAGTTTGTTAAGTTACTGCACCAACGTGGTTTTGAAATATTTCTGGATTTGAAATTCCATGATATTCCTAATACCACCGCCAGAGCGGTAGCCGCTGCTGCTGAGATGGGGGTTTGGATGGTAAACGTACATGCCAGTGGTGGTGCCAGAATGATGGCGGCGGCGAAAGAGGCGCTGCTACCTTATGGTCATGATGCGCCATTGTTAATTGCTGTCACGGTATTAACCAGCATGGAACAATCGGATCTGCAAGGTATTGGGATTGATATGACGCCAGCGCAACAGGCTGAAAGGCTGGCAAAGCTGACTCAGGCATGTGGGCTGGATGGTGTGGTTTGTTCTGCGCATGAAGCTCAGCAACTGAAAAAGGTTTGTGGTCAGCATTTTCAATTAGTTACTCCAGGAATTCGCCCGACGGGCAGTGATGCGGGAGATCAGCGCCGTATCATGACGCCAGAACAGGCGGTATTGGCTGGGGTTGATTATATGGTTATTGGGCGTCCGATTACCCGTGCCGCCGATCCTGCGGCCGCATTGCGTCAAATTAATCAATCTATTGCGGGAGCTATTAATGCAAGATAATAATTCGCGCTTGGTCTATTCCACAGACAGAGGGCGTATTCAGGAAGAAATAGTTAAACCTCAGCGTCCAAAAGGCGATGGCATTGTTCGTATTCAGCGTCAAACCAGTGGCCGTAAAGGAAAAGGGGTTTGCGTGATTACCGGGATTGATGCTGATGATCAGACACTCGCTAATCTGGCGGCTGAATTGAAGAAAAAATGTGGCTGCGGTGGTTCATTGAAAGACGGTGAGATCGAAATTCAAGGCGATAAAAGAGATTTATTGAAACAGTTACTTGAAGCCAAAGGTATGACAGTTAAATTAGCGGGTGGTTGACAGAAGGGCGATATTCGCCCTTCATTTTATACCCGTCATCTTTCAAGTTGCCTCTTTGTTGGCTGCACTCACTCACCCCGGTCACATAGTTATCTATGCTCCCGGGGATTCGCTCCCTTGCCGCCGCGATGCATCTTGAAATCCATAGGGTATATTTCTGCCTAATTGCTAGTAGTGTTTTAAAATATTTATTAATAATATTCCTAATCATTTTAATTAAAAATAATTGACAATAAATAGGCGAAATAGATTATTGTAAATATTCTATTGAAATAATTTTTTAATATTGTTTTTTTCCTTTTAAAAATAAATTTATATTTTTAATTGATAGAATAATCAAGAAACGGTAGTAGGAAATTTAATATTATTTCTTCATTTCTCTGATAAGATCATTATTGAAGGAAATTCTCATGTAGAAATGAGCAGTTTTAATGATAAAAGCAATGAGAATTAATAATTTTATTTAAAATCATATAGATAACAGTTTAAATCTATTTTTTTAGTAAAGAGGTTGACTATGGAGAATGATCGTTCTACCATGAAAAACATGGAAGGTGAGCCGGTGCCCAACATCAGGGAAAACATGTTGGATGTTGTAGAGGAATTAATTTACACCAGGGGGATTGCGGCGACGGGTATCGATCTGATAACGCGCACGACAGGTTCTTCACGTAAGACAATTTATCGTTATTTTGGTACGAAAGAGGGGTTGATTGAAGAAGTTCTTCGTCGGCGAGATGAACGATGGATGCGGTGGTTTACCTCATCAATAGCTGAATATAAAACGCCTAAAGATAAATTACTGAATATTTTTCTGGTATTACAAAGATGGTTCGCGAGTGATAATTTTAGAGGATGTGCATTTATTAATACATCCGGTGAACGCCCTAATCCTGATGATCCGGTAAGAATAATTGCTAAGGAACATAAAGAGAAAGTTTTTACTTACGTGCTGTCTATTTGTGAAGAAATATCGCCGGATTCATCGGTAGATTTAGCGAGGAAGCTCCTACTCTTAATAGAAGGTGCTATTACAACTGCGCATGTGATGAATGATACACACTATGCTTTAGAGGCGATGAATATTGCCGAGGCATTGCTGAGTAAATACGATGTGAATTAATGGAAAATTTAATTAGGAGACAATATGTCTAATACAAAAGAAATTCGCCAGCCGGTGCCGCCATTTACCCGCGAAACCGCTATTCAGAAAGTCCGCTTAGCGGAAGATGGATGGAATAGCCGTGATCCTGAAAAGGTTTCATTGGCCTATTCGTTGGATACCCATTGGCGTAATCGTGCTGAATTTGTGCATAGCCGTAAAGCAGCACAGGATTTATTAACCAGAAAATGGGCGAAAGAGCATGAATATCGCTTAATTAAAGAACTTTGGGCGTTTACTGATAATAGAATAGCGGTTCGTTATGCTTATGAATGGCATGATGATTCCGGTAACTGGTTTCGCTCATATGGTAATGAGAATTGGGAATTTAACGAAGATGGCTTGATGTACAACCGTTATGCCTGCATTAATGATCTTCCGATAAAAGAATCTGAGCGCAAATTTCATTGGCCTTTAGGTCGCCGCCCTGATGATCATCCTGGATTATCTGAGTTAGGGCTGTAACCCTTTTCAGGTGCCGGTCGAGACGCGGCTCCTGCGCAGTACCCTCGCCGGAGCCTGCTGATTAACAGAAGAATTCAGAAGGCCTGTACCTTGAATTTACCGTTTAAGATAAGACAGATTACGGTTAATGCAGCCCGTGACCTGATGAAGTTCGTCAGTGGGAATATCATCAGTTATATTCCGTGCAGTATGGGCGAAGTCGGCGGCGACATCCGCGACTTCATCAATAATATTGTTCATTCTGGCCGACGCGATGCCCGCATCTTTGGCAACCTTAAGCAACATGGTGCGGGTGATATCTGTTCCGTGGCCGGTCACTGAGGTTTGATGTTGTCCGCCGGGTCCGTCCGAAAAGGTCAGATCATAGGCGGGGGATACCACCCACTCATTGCTTTCATTCAGAATGAAGGAGAAATTCTTCACATGATCATCACGATTATGCATCAACACGTTGAACACCATACGACGGGCCTGAATTTCTCGCGCAACAACACAGCGCGTGATGGAGCCCGTCGCCCGTAGGATATTTGTGTAATCCATACCGGGTAATCGAAAGTCGGCATGTAGGGCGCCGGCCATACTCAGTACCGGCACCCGCATTCCATTCTCACGATCGAAACGCTGGACACCGAAAGCAGCAAGCTCCCCTTCAAGGCGGAAGTAGCGACTCGTGGGAAAATCAATGCCCGCCATTCTAGCCGTACAGGCGAACACTTCCTCAAGGGCACAGACCCAAGGATTTTCCTCTGCTGCGGGGAATTTGACCAACCAAGGCTGACTTCCTGAGAATGCAGCCGTTTTCATCTGGCCGGTGGATGGATTATATTCTACCTGTGCTTTGGGTCTGGCTCCATGAGGCGAGCCGCCAAGTAGGAAAAGTTCACGCAGTGCCTCTGAATCCTGACCGGTGACTTCCTGCCGGATCTGCTGAGCCAGTCCAGTCAAGTTCAGAATACTATATTTGTCTTCCTGATCGTTCGGTAAAGGCAGAGCAGGTTGGTAGGTTAGCGCCCCCATCGTGTTATCGCTCAGCAATGCCAGACGTTCCAAGACGGAAATCCGGCTAGGATCGACATTATTACGGCGAAGGAACCTGTCCATAAGTAGCCGTCCCCAGCCATCCGGTAGGGAATCTGCGATGAAGCCGGGGAGCCAGTCCTGAAAGTGCTCAAAATTCGCGTAAGTCTCTGTGGAAAGTGGCAATTGTAGGGGCGAGAATTCGATGCCATTATCAAGAGCTTCATGGGTGTACTCAAATAAATAGCGGCCACGCACAGTACTTTCGGCCAGATGGCCCAACACCCACTGTTCTCCTCGGCCGCTGTAGATCACTTGTAGTCGGCCCAGTGACCGGTACTGAAAGTTTCGTGTCGTCATTTTTTTGTGTTTCCTGATTGATGAGCGCGGCCATTGCCGGAGGGTTTCCGAGACGAACGTTGGGTTCGCCGGGCACGCTGGCGAACCGGTGCTTTCATGGCTTCGAGCTGTGCAATGCTGATCTGTTGTGGCACAAACAGGGACTTAATTTCGTTCTCCAGCCGCAGAGTAAAGACGACCTTCATGAAATTCTCAAGCGTGCCCCGCCCGCTGCCTTCAAGTTTTTTGAGCGCAGAGACGGAAATACCGCTCCTGAGCGCTAGCTCTGTCTGGAGCATGTTACGCCGTAACCGGTGATCCCGGAGGCGGTGCCCAAGTTCTGCCAGCAACTCTGATTCGGTATAAAGTATTAGAGCCACAAATACACCTCTTAAGTTTAAATTTTATGGTTAAGAGACTTTATTATACCTCTTATTTTACTAAAATCTGATATGAAATGAGAGTGTTTTAAAAGTTCTATATGAAGCTCATAAGTGTGTTTAAGATACTTTAAAGTTTTATATGAGTCTTTTATAAAAGAAATCCTCCGTTTCAAACAGTTCATGAATCTGGTTTATTCGTGTTGGCCTCCTTAAGGATTTACTGTCATACTTACCTATACATCAAATTTTAAAATGTGAGGTAATATGGCAAAACATCCTGTAAAACAATCAAGGAGCACGCTAAAGACTATGGTATGTCATATCTTTATGTTCAAAAGGATTATGGGGATTTAACTTATTTTATCGATTTTAATGTTAATATTATTCTAAACGCATTTTGATGAATTACAAGAGCATTTAAAAGTAAAAACAAAAGAATTTTATGAAATTGTCGATGTGTTGGAAAACTCAAAGTATAAAAGTAAGCTAACCTTCATTCAGAAAGATTTAATTAAAAAAGGTATAAAAGAACCCGGAAGATTGTTTAAAGTTAAATCGGTTAAAAATGTATATGATGTTAGTGAAAATACAGCCAGAAAACTACTTAGAGAGCTTGAGGCAATGAATATATTTCTTCCTATAAAAATAAGACGAACAACTTATTATATTGCCCCCGCCGATCTACGTAGTAGGCTAAATAAGATATCAAAATCGTAGGCAGAATTAGTACAGTTTAAAATAAATAAGGCGAGAAAAATTTCCCGCCTTAATTTAGTGTTTCAAGTAATACAAAGAGACCTTTTAATTATCCATAAATAGGAAAGGGGCGATCCCAATAATTTTTTCTGTTATGAGATTATTATGCAAATTTACTGCAATAACAGAATAAATTATTGCGCCGTCGGGCGTGAGTGTTGTTGATCGTTTTGAACGAGAAAGAACCACCGTTGGTTGTAGTTTGGGTTCATAACCACCGCCAAGGCCAGTATCATGTACTGGTTTCATATTTATTCTGTTCAATTCTTCACGACAGGCAACAAAGGTTATTTCATCATATTTTGCCATCCTTTCGTCGGTTCTCAGCAGAGTAAAAATATCGGACAATTTTTTACGATTTCCCGCTTCCAGGCTGACCAATAGCGCGTCATATTTATTGATATTTGTACTGTCTGCTCTATTTTTCCATATTGCCGCCTTCACTTCCTCATCAGGCATTTTTTCGTAATATTTAATACCATAATTTCTTACCTTACCATGATTGACTGTATTGGCTTCTAATCCGGTGGCGAGTAGATAATTTTCAATATCATCGGCAGTCATATTCTGAATATCGTTTACGGTAAACGTCTTATCATCTATTTTTACACTGGCCGAACCGGTTTTATTGCCTGATTCTATTGTTGCATAAGGTTGTATCGTCAAGCCACTATTACCCAATGTGACATCAAAAGGGGAGTTTAGTGGATTTTCCGGTGATTCCAATAATGTCTTACCGTGGGGACCGAGAAATTGAATCGTTTTTCCCGCAGGGACTTGCGTTGCTGCACTATCAGAGAAAAAATATCCATGTGAACTCAGTATTAATCTATTCGCCGGTTCATTAGGTACTGTCCATAATTCGAGTGCACCGCCAAGCTCAATTTTTTGTGGTTCAAATTGAGGATATTCTTTTTGTAAAAGTCCAATTCTGAATTGTGCTTTTGTTTTTCTAATATCACCAGTTCCAATATCTGTTTCTGGTTTCTTATTGGCTTTCCTCCATTCTCTCACTCTGTTTCGGTAATCAGTAGCTGATTCACCGGGCATTTTTTCAGGTTTTCCACTTCCCACACCCATGACATTACGGTGTGATTCATTTGTGCTTATTCTAGTACTTGTTAATGGGATCTGGCTATCTCCTTTACCATAATAAGGTTGAATAACATACTCGCTTTCACCTTTGAATATGGCATATTCTGCTCTGAATCTATTTTCAGTCAATAAGGCCGAATTGTTTTCTAATAAATAGCTGGAATTGCTGAAATCAAATAACGTATTTTTATCATTGGCGTAATATTTTGTTCCCACAATGCGTGATTCTTCCAGCAAAGAAAAACCGCCACTGACTTTTTGATCAATTATTTTATTATCGATAGAAGTAAACCATGTTGGGTAACGATTATAATAGATATGTAGCATCTCATGATATAAGGCAATAGCGGGATCACGGGAACGCCAAGGCTCTTCGGTAAGTTTTTCTTCTGTGCCAATCAGATGATTCTCTGGATCAAAAGTGATACTGCTACCGGCGCTATTTCTGGCATAAAATTGGCCCTCTTTTTCACGGATAATGGCATCCATCGTCGGGGGTTGTATCTTTAAACCCTGTTTTTCAAGCTCCTGAATAATGATATTTCCGGATGGTATTTGGTCTATCTCGTTTAGTGCATGAGTGACTTGATTAATAAATAGATCATTACCTGTTATGGTGATCCCGAGAGGAGGAATATCGACACGGTTACTCTCTATGGATGTGTATTGTATAGTTTTTTGGATATTACCCGAAGAATATTTTGGCATCGGTGTGCTAGGTATTTCTTCAATGGCTAGGGCAATTCTATTTATCTCTGATTGGTTGGGTAATTGATTTTCAAAGGAAAATATTTCTTTTAGTAGATAAGGGAATTCGGTTTTGATAGCATTAATTTTTTCAATCGAAGTACTTGGATTGTTTTGTAATGGTAAGATAACTTCACGGATCCAAGCCTGCTGGATATTGACTATCTCTGTGCTGAGTAGCGCTGTTTTATCTCCAAGTTTTAGCGATTTTTCGAAAAAATGTGTTAATGTTTCAGTAATATCTGATAGTTTATCGATATCATATATTTCACAATTTTTGAATGCAGTATTGATATGAATAAATGCATCCAATATTTTATCGTGATTAATATTACTGTGTGC
Source organism: Photorhabdus africana (assembly GCF_035181445.1). Taxonomy (NCBI): domain Bacteria; kingdom Pseudomonadati; phylum Pseudomonadota; class Gammaproteobacteria; order Enterobacterales; family Morganellaceae; genus Photorhabdus; species Photorhabdus africana. Next base: position 140,411 of record NZ_JAXBVE010000007.1, on the reverse strand, counting down.
TGCTTCAAGTTCCTGATCTATTTTTTTACTTTGCCCCAGGATAAGAAATTTATTAGATACATCGGTATGAGTAATCCAATGTCCATTTTTATCTAATTTAACCGCAGGCCAGTAACTAAATTGTTCGGGGTAAGCCGGGTTAACGACACGCCAGGTGTGATTTGCTTGATCCCATTTGACTTGATAGCTAGCGCCAGATTCCTTTATATAGTAGTTTTGTTTAATTGCTGTTTCCACATTAGCAGGGTGTATTGAATAAATCCCTTTATATATTCCCTCATTTGCATGAGGTGCTATTCTGTCGAGTGGAAGATGACTGATTTTCCATTTATCTTTAAGTTTACCTAATCCTTTGGCGCTTTTGCCAAAAATATCAGCGAAACTCTTCTCAAGTTTAATACTATTTCTCATTACTCCTACTGCGCTTATGACACCCCGGTAAGTTAAGGTCAGTGTTGATCTAATGGGTAAAGGTTCGATTAAATCGATTAATCCGCCGAGCAGAATGCGAGAAGATTGACGTAAGGTGATTACGCCATGCTCTGGTAATGTTCGGATAACCGCTGTAATTAAAGCTCTTCCGGTCAGACCGGCTTGTCTGAGGCGTAATGTGGTTTGTGTGACTTTAGCGGCCATTGATTCAGTCAATGACATACCTAGGGTAGCAACAACTAACAGCACATTCGCGGTATCAAAGATAATTGAACCGATATCCTCTCCCGTTAATGTATATTCACTATCGGTTGTTGCTTTATAGATAACATTATAGAAAGGAATCAGAATGGTTGCTGCGATATGCCAACCAGAGGTAATATCCAGAGCTTGTTTACTTTTTATTGCAATATCGTTTAAGCCTTTCTGCACTATCGTTGTGGTAACAGAAAGTAAGTTATCTTCTTTATAAAAATTAAATTTAGGTGAGCCTGTGAAACTAATTCCGACATTCATTCCTGAGGTTATACCATAATAATCATTCCAAAATGCGTCATAAGAATATTTATATCGCCTTGTTTCTGAGAAGCCGCTCAAGGTTTTGGCCCGTTCATAGCCAATCGGGAAAAGTCTTTTTCCTGTACGAACCATTCTATTTGCCATTAATATCCCCATGCCTATCTCTATTTTTTGCTCAATTAAAAATAGTGCATTGGGTCTAGACATAGCACGTAAGGTGGGTTGGCTATCAACCTGCTGTTGGCTATATTTTTTTGCTTTCACTCCTCCTTGTATTGTTGAGACAACCAACCAATTACCCTGATACATTTTTATCATGGCGACATTTCCCATACCCTGTTCGACTGAATAGAGAAAAGCTTCTTCTGGTGGATTAACAATCTCTTCGGTAGTTAATTGCGCAGCCGGAGATGAAAGTATTAATTTACTAAGTAAAATGGATTCATAATGACTGTATTTGTTTTTATAAACATTAAATTGCTCATTAAAATTATATTGTGAATCAAATTTATCCCTCTTTTTGAAATCGATAAAAGAAAAGTATCCTGCTGGCTTTACGTTGCTTTTATTGAAAGGATTAAGTTTTTGCTTGTCATTTTCAAATAATTTTATTGTTTCTAATGGAGAATACTTAAATGTTTGTTCCACATTGGCATTCTCTTTTCTCATTCGATAAATGATTGCGGCTGTTAAAATAATACAGCCTTCCATTTCAATATGTTTTGATTCTTGATAAAGAACATGATCCGTATCATAGTGAATATTATGTTTTTTAAATAATAATTCAGCTTGATCTTGGGCAAAAATGATATCGCGATAATCACCATGACCTTGAGTCATTTTTCCGATTTTAGGAGCAATCTGATATAATAGGGCACCTAATGAAGATAAGACTAATAAATGATACTTAGCAGCTTGTAGAGTTTGCAGGTCAAGAATATCTTTTTGACTATACTCGGTACGATGTTGTTTTTTTAGTGCTATCTCTTCTTTGGCTAGTAGGGATAATAGTATGTCATCTCCAATGCTGATACTTTTGTTTGTTTCTGGATGAATAATTGGAATGCCCGGATTAATATTATTATTAGAAATTAAACTATTCACCTTTTCAATACCTTTTTTATAGGATTTGAAAAGATCTTCTTTATCTTTGATTCGTTGGTTATAATCTGATTTTTCTTTATCATTTAACGCTACATTGCCATCTGACATAAAAGTTAGCAGTGCATCTGAATAGACCTCATCATCGATATCGCCGGTAGAAAATGCTTGACGATATATTTTTAGTAAAGGCTCTTCGGCGTTGATACCCAGTTCCTGCCATATATCGAATTTAGTTTGATCTGAATCGACTTTATCCTTATTTATGCTTGCTAATTTTTCATGAATTTCTATCTTTGATATTAAGATATTAATTGCTGTATCGATATCAGAGCTGTTATAATTTTTTATAAAGAAAAGGTTAAATATATTATTAATGTTATTCAGTAACTCAGAATATTTTATTTCGGAATATTCATTGAAAACGGCGTCCACAGCTTTTTTCAAAGTCTGTTGTAATTTAGTTGAATATTTATGATAAGAAAGTAAATTCTCTATGATATATAGAGCCATTTCTTTAATATCAGAGGTTATCCAAGTTGGATAGTCTTGATTGCCTTTCAGTAGGGAAATAAATGGCTTATTTTCATTTTCATTTCGCTTATACTCCCAATATTTTACATTGACTACAGTATATTCATTTTCTTTTGATTGATAGGCATCTGTTTTATTTTCGATATCATATTCAAAATGTGACATATAATCCTCCAAGTTGATTAAATTTATTATTTATTTAGCTATATAGCTACTGTATCCATTTGATTTATAAAAACGATTGTTCATATAAAAATATTATTTTTTGATTTTAAAGTCACAATCGCAAGGCAGGGTGATTATAGTTAATTTCGATTAATATAAAATATCAATTAATAACATTGTAAAATTATTAATTAATATAATTATATATAAATATTTATTTATAGTTTTTATAATATGGTTAAATATACAACAATGTATCCGTTGAGGAGTGGGCTGATAAGGTCTCTGTGGCTAATACGGGATGTTTGTTAAAGGCACTCTATAGCGAGTAGTCAACAGTAGAAATAGTAAATATTTGTAAAGAAGAGGAAAGGGAAATGTTATCACTGTGAGGGGATAATGCTAATGATACCTTATGGATTTCAAGATGCTTCGCGACGGCAAGGGAGCGAATCCCCGGGAGCATAGATAACGATGTGACTGGGGTGAGTGAGTGCAGCCAACAAAGAGGCAACTTGAAAGATGACGGGTATAGCGTAGATTTCGAATTTTTATATCCCGCTCTGCATAGAGAGCGGGGAAGAAAGTATATCAGGCTGCTTTTTTCACACTTAATTTTATTACCTTATTAGTCCGTCTTCATTAAACGTCGATTATGTGATTCAATCGTCTCTATAAATCCTGAAGTTGCACTATGTGTGTCACCGATATAATCAGCACTGATTATTCCCGCATGAGGGATCTTCTCAACAGCATCAGCCAAAACGGTATTATTTCTAGATAGGTAACTTTTTACCCCTGAAGTCAATTGTCTACGTCCAATAGACGCCACTGGGATGTTTGTCTGCATAACATTAAGTTTACCTTCAGGTGCAGGATTTGCATGAAACTCACTAAGGAACTTGGCTGTACTTTCTGCGTTTGCTCGATTAGCCCACTTTGTGTGAACTTGTTCTTTGTAGGCCCAATGTGACTCAGCGCCGTCATAACCATGCACCATAATCCCGATGTTTTTTCCTTTGCTCAATAAATCAACCGTTGCTTCGCTTAAACTCGGTGTATCACTACGGGTAATAAGATTATTATGGTGAGCTTTGAGTACAAGATCCAAAAATATATCTGAATTCGATGTTCCAGAAGCGGTGTTCTTCTTCTTACCTTCTCCTTTAAATACAAATTTGATGAGATAAAAATTATTGGTATCTCCTGCGGCATGGCTCAATAATTCCTGAACATCGGCAATGGCATCCCCGGCCGCAACACTGGGGCCGTGAAAAAAGCTAAATGAGCCATTTTTGTTCCGTGCTACGCGAATATCGAAATATTTCGTCCCCGCTTCTGCTTGCTCTCTCAAATTCTTATTTTGGGTTTTAAATGCAGAGGGAAATAGCGCTCCTAAACTACTGAACATTCCATTTCTTTTTCTACTGTAAGCATAGGTACCTGCATCATGGCTACCCAACATCGCTATCTGAGATAGCTGAGTGTTAGCAGGTAATTCATTATGATTTACGGAAGTACGCCCATTCGTAATATGACTTGCGCCATTGTTTCTTGGCGCTGCATTTAGTTCTAATTCTAATGAATCGCTTTCATGATGAATCGCATTCTTTGACTGTGATAAGCGTCTTTTTTGCGTTTCTTCTTCATATTTACGTCCCATATTATCACCTACCTATTAGTGTTAAGTAAGAAATACCTTGGGTATTTCATTAAATTTATGCATATGTCGTTTAACTTGATTCTACTATATACCCGTCATCTTCCAAATTGCCTGTTTGTCGGCTGCACTCGCTCACCCCGGTCACATCGTTATCTATGCTCCCGGGGATTCGCTCCCTTGCCGTCGCGATGCATCTTGAAATCCATAGGGTATAGATTTATTTAGCATATCGAATTTATATGACAGTTTTATTTCCTTTTTGTGAAACCTTCAAATCTATTAATTTTCTTTCTATATGATCTTATGTTTCATGGAAAATATATGGTTAATTAAATAGTAATGCTAGATTTCAATTAATTTAGCATGATTTTCTTCAACAATTATAATACTTATACCGTTGATCTTAATCTCGGCTCCATTAATGTTTTTCCACGTTGAGAGAATGTTCTTAATTTTTGGTAAATAACTTGAATGGGTAATGCCCGAAACATGAAGAATCATAGTTTTATGTTCCTGATTTTCATTACTTTCCGTGGTGAGTTTAGTTGTCAACTTTACTTTATTAAGTGTAAGGCGAACATCTTCTGTACCACCCAAATCAGAACATAATTTATCAAATAAAGCTTGATTTATTTGTGAATTATCCAGATTTTATTTTTGCACCACAGAAGCGGAAATTTGGCTAACGGGTTTTATGTCATTTTTAATATTTTGCAGTTTCACTGGTGCGGTAATTGAATATAATAAAGAAAGGCGAGGGCGATTACCGAGTGCTTGCCAAAAGTTACCTAAGCTATTTAGATTTTCTTGTGGTGGAATGACTCTGGTATATGCGCCAGGAATTTTAGGTAATTGTCGGTTGTTAACCAGTGCAGTTAAAATATCTGTCATGACGCGTGCAGCTTGATTATTGGGCTGACTGTCAGGATTGGAACCGTCTCCTGATGGTTGATTTGAATGCCAGTAAGTAATTAAATAATTGTAATTAATATTTACCCATCCAGATAATAATGAACTGGTGGCAGGATTATAACTTCTTGGTTCCGCAGAGCGTAATTGTAGATCTTCATGTATATCATAAAGAAACACACTGACGGTAGGTTTAGCAGGAGTTGAATTAATTTCCGGTAGATCAAAACGGATATCAATTATTTGCTTGGCGGTATTTAGATGTTGAGATAAAATTTCATGCAATGCGGCATTAACTGCAACAATCGCATTATTAGGGTCAATTATATTTGTCATGTTGTCTCCAATCTTATTAAACGTTTAAAAAAACAATCGGCCAGTTTTATTCAATTCGAGAATAATTGCCCGTTCTATGTGCTTATTCTCAATTTTTTCACTATTATCATCTGCTGCTAATATTGATGCTAATAAAGCAATATTACGAATATTTGCACCTGTCAGATCTGTCTGTTTAGACAAATGGTCAAAATTAAGTTCATCGGATACATGCAGTTGTTCAGGCCAAATTGCTTGCCACATTTGTTTACGTAATATTTCATCGGGATAAGTAAAATGGGTAATAAAGGTAAAACGGCGATTAAAAGCACTGTCTAAATGGCTACGATTATTGGTGGCTAAAATTACTAATCCGGGATAATCTTCCAAGCGTTGTAATAGATAAGAAACTTCAATATTAGCATGTCTGTCTTGAGCATCTTTGGTTTCACTGCGTTTACCAAATAAGGCATCGGCTTCATCGAAAAATAGCACGCCGGAATCGGCTTCCGCCAGATCGAAAATCCGGGAGATATTTTTTTCCGTTTCACCGATGTATTTATTTACCACGATAGAAAGATCGACTTTAATCAAATCAACGCCAAGATGCCCGGCAATCACTTCTGCGGCCATGGTTTTTCCGGTACCTGACTCGCCGTAAAATAGGGCGCTAATGCCGCTACCATAACCTATTTTCTCCTGAAAACCTGCGTTTAATACTGGGTCACGGTAATTAATTGCGGCAATAATTTCTCTCAATTGTTGAGTTAATCCCTCTGAAACGACCAAATCATTAAAACTGCGTTTGGGTGTTATTCTTTGGGCTAATTTACCGAAATTTTGTTGGGCGCGGAAATTTAATGCCTTACGCAAATCGATTTCCTTTAATTGGCCTTCCGGCTGCCGGAATATTTGATATTGGCAGGATTCTTTCAGAATTAACGGTAATGTTTCCGGTGTAAATGAAAAACGTTGACATAACTGAGTAAGATTAATTTCCCGATCAACATTATCCGGCAGATTTTCTATCAGCATCGCTTTTTTCTCTGCTAGCGTGAGCGTTGGCATATCAATTTGCACCATTGACAGGTGTTGAATCCATACGAATGAATCTCCCGGTTCTACCAGACAAACCACGCGTAATTTTGGTTGATTCAGCAGGGTGGATAATTCGCTTTGACATATTTTCTTTTCCTCTGCGAGTAAAGAAAAATTGCGGATTAATAAGCAGGCATCGTGTAACCGGGTTTCTCGTATTGCGTCTGTTAACCGGCCAAGTTGAGTGTTGATATTCTCTTCGTCTGGTAGATGGGCTAAATCGATAATTAAGGTATTGATGTTATGCAATGCCATAATATTACTGACTGCTAATTCTCTGGCGCTGTCCTGTTTTCCTGTGAGGATTACCAGTGGGCGTACTTCATCTATTTCATTTAACAATATTTTTTTAAGTGAATGATAAAGGGTTTGCGGATACCAAGTCTGTGAAGCAGAAGAATGCCAATAAGCACAGGTTATCAGGGGAGGTAAAATAACCCGTTGGCCGGATAAAAAATGCCAGACGCTACTGTGTGTTACAAATTGCGTTTGTAGCCAAATAGGTTCCTCGTGGTTATTGAGCTGTAACAGACGGTGATTGATTAATGGTGTTTGCGGTAGAAAGCTATTTTGCAGTAATTGCCAATCACTTTGACGTTGACTAAATAATTCAATTGCCAAAGTAAAGCTCGGCCACTGCTTTTTACTGTTACCATGCAGAAAAGCAAATAGCGCATGATAACGGCTGTCAAAATGGGGTAATAAACCTAATAATAAAGTATCACGCTCAAATTCAGTCAGTTCAAAACGTTCTATCAATAATGATAATGTACTGGTGATAGATTCATTCTCTATTCCCTTATGACCAATAATATCGCTCTGTTCTAACCAATGGGGTATGCCTAATGGTTTTACCAAACGTTGTTTTATTTCATCCTCGGTCAGTAAAAAACTTTCTGGTAAGGAGTCGTACCAATCTCTCTTTTGATAATAGTAGCGTTGTAATAGCAGATCAATACGCTCCAAATGAGGATAAATCCAATGTAATTCTGCGGCCATACAGTGGTTATTTTTCAGCGGGGAGTTCATATAAACCTTTTAAATTTTTTGCCAGTTGATTAATAAATGGCGATCCAGCCAAGGCAATTTGGCGATATTTAATGGCCAGGGCCAGTCAGCTAATAGTGCATCAAACGGTTGATATTGAATTGTGATGTTGATTTCCTGTTCATCTATTCGTAATTCTCCCGCTCGTTGTAAAAATAATTGGCGAACATCATTGCGGCTTAATTTTTTCCAGCCAGGAAGTTGAGTAATAACGGTATCCAGCCATTGCTCTGTTGCCAACTGTTGTTTTGGCTCAATGGGCACTGATTCGATATTTTCATCAGCCATGAGTCCACATAAAATAGGATTTAATCCCTGGTGTTCTATCGGTGCCTTTTCAGTTCCCCAAATTAGGTAATCAAGGAAGACAACGGCACTGAATTGAGCTTGACGATGGATAAATTTTTGCTTTTCAAGTAGACCGAGTTGATTAAATAGAGCAGGTAATATCGGCCATAAAACCAATACTCCAGCATTATTTACCTGACGAAGAAGAACTTGTTCAGGTAATAAAGTTGTTTCAGAGAGTTGTGTGTTATCAATTCGATGTTGGTTATGGTTATTTTCTTCTGTTGTAATAAAGTATTCCGATAGGTATTGGTATTCTCCATCCGATAGATGTTTTTTACAACGTTGTGAAATTGGTACTGTTTGCCAAAGTTGTTTTAACCAGTTATTTAATGGAATATGGTTGGCTATAGCATGGCGAAATAATGTAATAATAGGTGCTATATTAATTGCACCGTTATTAAGTTCAGTCGTGATACGTGAGATAATTTTTGCGTCGGATTCAGGTATTTCCTGTGTATTATGCTGTTGTATATATTTCAAAGCATTTAATATCAGTTGGCAGGAGGAAATGGGTTCCTCCTGATGCTGCGGTGTAATTATTTTTTCCGATAATTTATGATTAATGGCAGTTAATAAAATGGGCTCTCTGATAGACAAAAGTTTTTGTAAACTATGTTCAGATAAACAGCTTTTTGCTAATAAGAGTGTCCAGTTGTTTTGTATCTGGGGTAATTGATTAATTAATTGCTTAATATTGATGTCAGTAATTTCACTATTCTTAATCCCTTCTATTTGGTTTGATATGGAGTTTTTTTGCTGTAAGTAATGAATAAATTTCTCAATATCAGTCTGATTATTTACCTGATATTGGCTTAATGCTTGATTTAATTTAGCATTAAGCCGAGCAGGAAACAGTGAATTAAAATTATGTAAAGTTATTTCGCCAAGATTCAAGGTGAGTGATTCCAAATAGATATTTTGGTTAATGACATATTGATTAAAACAGAAGTTGATTAACTTATTTATATTGGATTGATTTAGTAGGGAGCCATTTAATACTTTTTTAGCTGCCTGCGTGTTATTAGCTGAAATAATAATGGTTATTCGGTTTAACATATTTTGCTCAAAGACCATGTTTATATTTCCTTTATGGTTAGTAAATGTAATCAAGCGTAAAAATATGAATGTGAAATATGTTATCATAATTAACTGGAGTTTTTATTTATAATATATCTCATATTATAAGGCGCACATTGTTCTAAATGTTTATTAATTATTATAGTACGTTGATTTTCGGCTGAAATTTTTTATTATTATGATGCATCAGGTATAAAATTTTCTTCGGATGATGAAGTAGTAGGTGGTTTTCCGAGTGTTAATGTTTTTAAAATTTCATATGCTGCGTCCCCTAAGGAAGCGCCGTTGTTTTGCCAGCGTTTGTAGGTGTTGGCAAAATCATTAAAATGTTCTGGTGAAAGCCAATGAATAACGAGTGAAATATGAGCTGGTAATTCGGCTAAAATCTCAGCTTTCACCCAAGATTCTATTTCGTATAGATCAACTTTGTCACTGCCAATTAGCTCGCGATTCAGTACCACACTGACCACAAATGAAAAATGATCAGCTTGGACATATCTTTCTCCGGAAAAATGCCAGTGATAGAGTGATGCTATTTCCTTTCTTGGGAAATTATTTATTGAGTCTGATTTTTTTTTAAGTAATATTTGTCTCTTAATAGGATTAAATTTCTTTACGCATGCTTTAATTTCATGATTTTTATTATCATTTAGAGTGATTTCGTCATCCTTTCCAATCATGGCAGGGAAGTGGCTTTTGTCGTTGATAGTAATCCAGTATTCTTTTTCTGCTTCACTTGAGGGGAGATGATCGGCATAAACCAGTTGATAATCTATATCTTCCATCCACTCTGAGCTGTTTTGCCAGCTTAGTTTATTTTCTTTAAATGCTAGTTGCACCTTTTCTAGATTTTCTTTTAAAACATTACTGTTATTGATGTTAAGGGTGAATATATTTCCTGTTACCTCAGTGATCATCTGATTCAGCAAAAGGCGATTAGCATAACCTATATTGATAATTAAGTTAATAACTTGACCTCGTAGTAACTTACCTGCGGAACCTATTTGCGTGATTGTTAATTGCTCATTTTTGACTTCGATATTATTAGGGATTGTCTTATTATTGTATTCCTGCGTAGGTTTTACTGGTAAGAGTTGCCTATGTTCAATTAAATAAAAAGGAAGGTTAGCTAAGTCTGGTTTTTCTTTAAAACATTCCCCTCCCAGACCCAACCGGGCAGCGATACGTTTTTGCAGTGCTGATACCTTATCAATACGAACATTATTACGTTGATAGGTTAGTTCTGGTTGTTGAGCAAGATATTCTCGTTGAGTAGATAGAAAATCTTCCTGAGAATTTGAGGTTTGTGATAGGAGAGGGGTTGCACATTGCGCCCCAAAATATCGTAATAGATAATCTAGAATGATTAATTCTTTAGCATAGTTTTTATTATTATCAATTTTAGCTTCGTTATTCACTTGGTCAATTAAATTAGGTTTTATGTTTTGATGAACATTTTGACCCACACTATTTTCTTGAAAAGGCCATTGAGTACCATGTACATTATTTCCTCGTTGTTTAAAAGCCAATAGTTTTGGTAACAAGGCGAGATTAGCACAGTTATTAGCTAGCATTTGTTCAAAAGGTAACATGAACTGATGTAATTGTATTTTCTGCTGAGTATTAGTTTGTAATTCATAGCAAGCAGGTAATTTATTACTCACTGGATAGTAATCCAGAACCTTACGATGTTTTCCCCAATTTAATAATTCAGGCTGTGTATTAATCAGAGGTTCTGAAATTATTTTTTCTTTTACCTGTTGTTTAATCACGTTGGCTTTAATCCCTCCTTTGGCGGTAATGATGAGAGGGCTTGATTCTGAGGTAATTAATGCTAATGGATCGTTGCCCCATAGTCTGGGATAGTATCCCTGATCGATTTTCCAGGACCAATTATCATTTGGTAACTTAGAAATCTTTTCATTATTATCATCTAATGTGAATCGGGTAATGCTTTGAACGCCTTTGATTGTTAATAATTGGTTAACCAAAGGGCTTAGATTTAATATCATAGGGTTGTTGTAATCCTTAACCGGAGGTAGTTTGAGTATCCAGCCGTGATTCAAATAAGGCCCATCAAAAATTTCTTCATGATCGTAACCCATTTCTTTCATTTCTTGGGTGGTATAACGTAGTGGTTTTTCAAGAATCATTTGTTCCGCTGTTGTATAAACTTTAGCAAATATATCAGCGATATCTTTGACATCATCATCAAGCTGAATATCAATCTTCAATGAGAGATCGATGGGTTCTAGCCAAATAATTTTGCTGACTGATTCACCCAAATTGCGATTGTCCCTCAGAAAATCTTCCAACTTTTCCTGAGCTTGATTTTTTTTATTTTGATCTTCTTCGATTTCCCGGCTAGGGAGCAAATAAAGCCAATAGTTTCCCCTCAGTGTTAATTTTAATTGTGGTGTATTTTCGTATTGGTCTTCAATAGAACTATCTTGATCTTCAATAGAACTGTCTTGAACTCCAATAAAACTATATTGATCCTCAATAGAACTATCTTGATCTTTAATAAAACTGTATTGCCGCTTTTGTTTGCTATACCAGTATGTATAGCGTTGATCTTCAGGTTCATGAATAAGCTGTACATCATTAAAGAGAAAATAGCCATCACTTTGGTCGTTGCTATGCAAATCTAATAAAGCCCGGCGATAATCCTCTTCGGTGATGGGTCCGCAGGTTAATATTTGTTGTGGGCCAAACTCCTTAGGGAAAATACCATTGCGGAGCGTTTGTTCTTCTTGTTTAGGAGTAAGAAGATCTTTCAGTGGTAATGAATGGCGGTAAGCTAAATCAGATGCCCCATAACAACAAGCTTCTAATAAGGTGATCCCCGGATCATTTTCCCCCATATCGTTCCAACATTGGCCGGATTGTTGTTCAATAACGGTTTTTGCCTGAGCAAGTAAAGAATCAAAGGCAATATCGTCTTTGATAATGGGAAATAGCATATCTCGATTATTCATTTGTGAATTCCTTCGTTTAGGGATTTTTATTTCCAGACTAAAATCAATACTTCGTCATCGTCGGCTTCAACACTTTTACCTATGACATCAGTGGATGGACTGCCTTTTTTTAAAGTCAAACTAGTGACCCGTTCAACCCAAGGTGATTGTTGAATGGTGGCTAATAACTGGTAATAATCAATGCGGTTACCTGGTGTTACGCCAATAGCTGTATTTTCTCCCCACGGCATGTATATTCGACTCAGTTCCTGTTGTAATTGATGACGACCATAATCGGGGTTAACGCCTGGAGTAAATATCAATTCATAGGTAATCGGGACATCAACGTATGTGGGATTCTTAATTTCAATGGTTGTCCAAGGGCTGCTTAATTGATCTAACCATTCGACCATCTCAGTTAATCGAGCTTGGTTCAATTCTGGGCGGAGTGAATCATCATTATCTTTGTAGCGATTATCAGGAATGACAATTAATTGGCGTTTTTCTGGTGCTGGTATTTTGGTTAATTCATTGATAGAAGGGTATTTGACATCAAATATGCTAACAAACCGCTCTTTTAGTAAGGTGACAATATCGCCCCAATTCAATGCTCGGTTACGATGGGATAGCCGTGCAGGAACCTGTTTCAGGAAGGTTTGCTCATCTTCTTTTGGACGACTATTCCAAGATGCCCAAGGTTGAGCCACTTCACTGATTGCAACGGATGAGTTCACCGGCTGTTTAATGCTGTTGGCGGCTAATCCGTTTAACAAGTGATCCGACGCAATGGTTTCTACGTTAATTAGAGTAGCGGTTATAGCGTTATACAGCAGACCTTTAATTTTTGGATAATTAGGCGATTTTTCACCAGATACCTTTGGTATCATTTCGGCTTTTAGCCAGTATTTATGTGTTGGCATGAGGGAGGTTTGATTTGAAGCATCCTGAGGTAATAGGGCACTCCAACTTCCTTTATCAAACAGATTGCGGGTTTGGTCATGAATTGGTTGAGTTAATGGCTGCCAAGTATTATTTTTATTAAGATAAAACCAAGATAAAGGGAGTTCTCTAATACCTTCTAATTGCCAGTACAGGGATAAAGTTTGCCCCGGTAATACATCGGTAAAACCTAAATAAAATGTGTCATTGGCTGATGACGATATATTTGCTTGGCTCCAGGTTTGGTCGCCTAATTGAATACTGACATCATTGGATGTTTCACTAAAAAGTCGAATACCGTTTTCAGGTAATTCAATGTTATCTGTGTCGCTTAATAGGATTGCCGACTTCCAATTACTATTATCTTTCCGATGCCAACGTAGATCGGTTAGTTTCCCTTGGTTCGCTAATAAATCAGCATCTGATGCATATTGTAACGGATTTCCGGCACTATCTTGCCCGGCATCAAATAGGGTTCCTTTAGGGATAAGATATTCTGCATTATCTGTATTTAAGGTAATGCTTAAAGCAACGCTATCTGCTTGGCCACTTCTCGGTTTCAGTCCCAATAATTCCCGGTAATAGAGATCACGATGCCGTGCCGGAAAAGTATTAAATAAAACTTTGGTTGTTTCTAACAGTTTTAAAAAAGATAATATAAAAGTTTGATGAGCCGGTAAATGTCCATCGGCTTTATTAATGTTTTGGTAAATATCCGCTAATTTCTCGGGAGTATTTTTATGAATAAAGTAGAAACTGTCCCAGAACTTATTTCTATCTTGATCAAAAGGGATTTTTGCCGCATATTCTTTAAGCCAGTTTAAAATATCCAGTGTACTTCTTTCATCAAGTTTAAAATCTGTCTCTGGTACGATAGCGGCGAGTTTATTTTTTAATTCGGTAAGTCCCATATTATACCACCTGTTATTTTAATATATTGCTGATGGTTTTGTACAATAGAATCGTTATTTAATAATAAATTTTTAAGCGTTATTTATCCGGCACTGACGGTATATTGGCTGGCAATAAAACGGCCTTTCCCCATACTGGGTGTTGTGATATCCGGTACGCCTGACGGATTAATCGCTGGTTGTGTCGGGGTAAAACGAGCAGTAAATTGTTGCCCGACAATAATCACTGAGTCAGGGCTACAGCAAAAGTTTACTTGCTGGCTGGTATCCAATTGGGCAATGGTGACTATACCCATGCCGAGTGTTGGATGGCTGGAAGTAATATATTGCGCTTGAAGTTGTACCTTTTTTTCATCACCCACAATGGCGATCTTTTTGCCCTGGATTTGCGCGTGCCCGCTGCCTTTAATAATTGCCGGTCCCAAAATAGTGACCTGCCGGTTACCAAATAATGGCTCAAATAGCAGACTATCACCATCGACTATTAGTTGTTTGCTCATAAAGTTACCTTTGCCTGACCTTCGTTGATTTCGAGAATGCTTTCAAGTTGTTGAGTGATTGCGCTGCCTCTTAAAGCATAGGTCACTTGAATATGTAAGGTATTCGGTGAATTTGTTTTTTGGGTTACCTGAATATCGGTGATTTCTGCGCGGGGTTCATAGCGCAATACGCGTTCTTCAATGCGGGTTTGAATCTCCGATAACAATTCATCACTGATATTTTCAAACATATAATCATTCAGGCCACAGCCATAATCTTCACGCATAATCCGCTCACCGGGTTCAGTTAAAAAAAGGATTTTCATACTTTGGCGAACATTTTCGGCTCCTTTGGCCATTGCTACGCCAGTCTCAAGAGAAAACTGTGGCGGAAATTTCCAGCCGCGCCCATAAATATCGGCTAATATTTTGTTTGTCATTTCAATACCTCATTACTGTGTTAAGTTAATTTTCGCGCCTTTAATATCGACGCCAGATTTTCCTGTGGCCGACAGAGATTTTTCTGCTTGTATGTTAATTTCTTGAGCTTGAGTGATGAGATTTTTCGTTGCATTGAGCGTAATATCTTTATCCTGTTGCAGAGAAACTTTATTTTCTCCGCTATTAAGTGCCACGGTGTTTTCCTTATTATCGAATATTAATGCCTGTTGTTTATCTCCTTGCTTAATAACTAAGGTTTTCACCGGATTTTTTTCACTGGGTTCTAACGGCGGTTTATTTTTAGGATTATGCATGGAACCTAATATCACCGGAAAACGGGGATCACATTCAAAGAATCCGATAATCACTTCATCTCCCGGTTCTGGATAAAAGCAAAATCCGCTTTCATGACTGGCATAAGGTTTACCTAGCCGGGCAAAAAGGACACCTTGAGTTAGGTTTAATGCCGGTATTCTGACCGGGATACGCCCCAGCGATTGGCTGTCTTGCT
Organism: Photorhabdus africana; assembly: GCF_035181445.1. Lineage (NCBI taxonomy): Bacteria > Pseudomonadati > Pseudomonadota > Gammaproteobacteria > Enterobacterales > Morganellaceae > Photorhabdus > Photorhabdus africana. Next base: position 124,962 of record NZ_JAXBVE010000007.1, on the reverse strand, counting down.
GATATTTTTCCACGATACCGATATGTAACTCTTTCACCTGTGGCACCGGCGGTTCCATATCTGGCCGCATGCCTAGAGTTAATCGAGTGCGCCAGCCTTGCTTCTGATTAATTATCTGATGTATGCCGGTGATAATCCCTTGACCATCCATTCCTTGACCAAAGCCATTTAACGCCAGAACATCCCCCGGTTGGTAATGATGATTGCCTTCGATTTCAAAACTGCCGGATATATTATGACTGCGTAAGTTATCCATAATGCCTTGAGCAAGATGTTTGGCTTGTTCATTATCCAATGGATAGCTGTAAGCCCATTGCCACTCTTTATCGGCCAGTGCGGCGATACTGTCCACGGCTAATTTATGACTGCCAAGCCGACTGTTTTGGGTATTGATTGCTTGAGAAAGCTTTTGTTGAGTAATATCCCAAGCGCGGACACTCACCGTTTTAGGACTGTATTGGTTATTCCACTGGAGATCCGCTTCAAATAGCACAATATCTTGAGCATTATTGGCATGTCGATGAAGGGTATGTACCGTTGATTGATTCAGGGCCTTGGGTGTTATCAAGGTAACCGATTCGTTGCCGGGCAACAGCCAGGTGTTAGTGGCAGTCAATCGGCTTTTTAGAAATGCCCAGTCATTGCAACGGAATTGCACCATTTGTTCATGAACGGTTTTAAGTTGAGGCGCCTGCTTTATCGTCGTTTGGATGCCATTTTGATTGAAGAGTTTTTTGATAATCGCTTCATCACTCTGTTTATTGAATAGCTGTGAGTGAAAGCTATGGGTTAATTTTTGCAGGTGATGTTTTGCTGTCAGGGTAATGATGCTGTCTTGACCTTTAAGCCCCAGATTCTGCCGAACGATGACTCCTTTAAACAACACGGTTTTTTGCATTTGCACAATCACTTCATGGTTCGGACGACAGCTTGCCAATTCATCCTGTGTTTTGGTGTCGAAGATATGGTTGACATCACCGGCGATACCTAGAGTGATGTTGGCCGAAGGGATGCCGTTGATGTGATGGTTGGTTGTCAGGCTGATCACGGTAAATTGATTAAGTGTCTTACCACCTATTTTGATAGTTACTGAGGGTATTTTCATGCATCCCCCCGAGCTTGTAGGGTCTGTCCGGGGGTAAAGTCATCAAGATTATCCAGACCGTTTTGCCATGCCAACGAGAGATAATTGATACCACCGGCCAGAGAAGCGCCAGCACCTAAGGCGATTAAGGGTAAGGAAAGCATGTCAGTCACGCTAACCGCAGTGGCCGGAGGCGATTTTAACTGTCGCTCGGTAGCCTGAATAACAAAGCTTTCGTCTGCCACCAGAGATAAGGTCGCACTGGCCCGTAATGGGGTGGCGTCTCGGTCAAACAAGGTGTAGCTGATGGCAAGGCCACTGGCCCGGCAGGCAAAATAACCCTTGTTTTCCCAACGCATTTTGCCCCATTTGATTTTAAGAAAGTGAGGTACTTTGGTGCTGGCATCAACCGCACACAGGGATTTCAGCGTTGCAAGCTGTGTTTCTATTGGTGTGTTATTGCCGGGCATTGATGCATCAAACAGCAGGACTAAGGATAATCCGGCGGGCTGAGATAGCACATAACGGCTGCTTTGGCTGGCACGATTAACACTTTCATCCTGTTGGTAACGGGTTTGGTAATCAAGCTGAATGGTATCGGGGTTATACATCGCCTGTAAGCTCCCCACGGAAACTTTTCCTTCCCGGTCTTTGAAGGCGGAAAGGGTGAGTCTGGATAAACCACGTTCAATTAAACTCATAAGCACCTCCTGTTTCACGTAATGCTTCTAATACCTCCCGTTTCACCATCTCAATTAAACGGGCGTTATCCAGTTTTTCCTGAGCTAATGTTCGAGGGGAGAGTTGATCACTCGTCGGATCGATGACTTTCGCCTGAATAATCAGTTCTTTAATTTCTACCGTCATGCTTTTACTCCTAACCAGCGCATATCCTGATAACGTAATTCCAGAGAGTTCACCAGTACAGTGTTGCTATTAGCATCGAAGTCGCTGGTGGACCAGCGAACTGGCAGCGCGTTACTGACTGTCCAGCTTGCTACGGGCAATGATTGTTCATTCAGTAGCATGATAACGACATCGGCATACATCGCTTTCTCACCACGCAGAACGCGATCAAACACTAAGGTGAGCGGTGTGATGGTCATGACACCACGCTCTAGCATCAGGCTGCCATGTTGGATCTTCTCGGCTAGCCAAATATTTCTGGCGTTTTCTCCACCTTGGCTGTGTTGGGTGGTTTGCAGTTCTCGGCTCAGGCCCGATATGCGCTGAAAGGCGATATCAAGTGGGCTGGGAATGCTATTAAACAGAAAACTGGCGATAAAACGGTGCGATACTGATGGGGTGTATAAGTTGTGCATGTTTTTCCCCTGTTTGGATTAGTTACGGATATCAAACGTCAGACTCAGCTCAATAAATTCCGCCGGAATTAACAGGGCCAGCTTGATTTTCATGATCATCTTTCCGGCCAAGATATCGGTTTCACTCATTGATTCATTAACACCCAGTAACACCTCAAATGCCTGATCTTCCTTTGTGCCTCGCAATCCACCTTTTAGCCATAATTGACGTAACCAGTTGTGGGCTTGACCTTTAAATTTCATCCAGGTGATGGCGTTGTTGGATTCAAAGACAAAGGCTCGACCGAGTTGGGTTATATGAGTTTCGATATAGGAAACCAGACGGCGAATTTGGATATAGCGCCAGGGGGAACCCGGCGTGTTGTCCAGCGTGCGGCAGCCCCAGATTTTAATCCCTTTGCCGGGGAAGCTGCGAACCAGATTCAACGAAGTGCCTTCTTGATTAAGATTAAGGAGGACACCTGCTTCAATGTAAGAGCGTACCGGGCTGATCACTTTGGCTAAAGCAACATTGGCGGGAGCAGTCCACACCCCTTTTTGGTGGTCATTGCGTTGAATGACGGCGGCGATCGCAGCAGTAGGTGAAAGTACGATATGTTTATCTTCTTCCTGATAGGTACTTATCAGTCTTGGCCAGTATACGGCCCCCCATTGGCGATCACTTGAGGAAAAATCAGCCAGACAATCAGCAGCTAGTGTTGGATCGTCCGGGGCATCCAGTAACCCCATGATCCCGCGCCGACTTTTACAAAGTTCAAGTATTGATTGCCATGCTTGTTGCCAAAGGCTTTTTTGAGTGTCGGGATCATTAAAACGGGTAGTGTCAGGCACAACAATCAATGTGATTTCACTTTCTGCGGAAATGGCTTGTTTTACCCATGCTTGTTGTAGGGTGGTGATCAATAGTTGGAAATGGGTTGACGATTGATAATCACCCAATGACAGTGCATAGGCTTGTTGCCCGCCGTTTTCAAAGAAGTGACGCACGGAGTAGTACATTAATCCTGATTCACCAAATGCTTGGGTAAATTCGGTCAGGCTGTTTAGTTTGACGGCAGTTTTGTTGCTTGGGTTTTCTTGGGTATAACCAATAAAAACGGGGACACCGATAAATTCATTGTTTGGTGGCAGGGATATACGGCTTTCCGTTATCGTGACGCCCGGCTGTTTTGTCTCTGTTGTCATTATCATCTCCTCAATGATTGAATAGACGCGGTGTTAAACCGCGCCTCAATAAGGTTACTGTGCTACGTATTGTGAAAATTGAAGGATAATAAATTCAGCCGGACGCACTGCGGCCATACCCACTTTGACGATCATTTTGCCTTGCTGAATGTCAGTGTCGGACATGGTGATACCTTTACCGATCTGGACAAAGTAGGCTTCCTGCGGCTTATTTCCCGCTAGGGCACCTTGTTGCCAAAGTTGATAGAGGTAGTTGTCAATGGCTGCTTGTACTCGTTTCCAGGTGGGTTGGCTGTTAGGCTCAAAGACGGCAAATCGCATTGCCCGCTTGATGTCTCGTTCCGCTGCATTAAATAAACGTCGTACTGGAATGTAGCGCCAGTTGTCTGTTTTATCTAACGTACGGGCCCCCCAAATTAGCGTACCTTTGCCGCTAAAAGCACGGATGGCATTAATACCGGCTTCATTCATGGTACCTTGCTTATCATCTGTGATCGGCTCGGATGGTTTGGCATTATTCAATGCCACATTAGCGGGGGCTTTCCAGACGCCACGACTGGCATCGGTCGCCGCATAAACACCCGCAACGGCAGCGCTTGGGGGTAAGGTAATTTTAGTGGACTTTAATTTGTCATCGACGGCTTTTTTAGCTTTAGTGTATTCCCCTAGAGAAGCCGTTTTCAGTTTGGCTAGAGTTTCAACACCGCCATAGCCATCTAGCTTAATATCAGCATCTGCTGGTTGGCTATAAGTAAAAGAGGTCTCTAGATTAGGGTAATAGACAGCGGTTTTATCCGGTTGAGTAGTGGGTTTATTTTCCCCATCTGTACTATCAGCGAGTAGGAAGTAACCTACTTTTTGCTGTAATAAGGAGTTTACCGCCCCGTAGACCTTTTGTTTTAGTGTTACATCCGTTTCAGGGCAGACCAATAAGGTGATCTCTTGTTGTTTTTCAATCAGGTCTGGCAGCTTTGCTAATTCTGATTCATCTGTCGTTATCAATGGCAACAGATAACAGACTCCACCGCCATGACTAAAATAGTGCTGTACAGCAAAGGCACTGAGAGAAGTGGCTGTGACGGTAACGGCATAGGTTTTTGAGGCATTTTCACCCACATTTGTAGCCTTTACTGATACGGCCGGTGAAAGTGAAAACTGTGAGATAAAATCCAACCAACTGGTGATTCTAATACAGCTTCCCTTTGCAGGTTGATTCCCGTCTTTGTCAAAAAATTTACCAATAAAGACGGGAATGGCGGTTGGACTATTGCTAATTGATAGCGATAGTGAAGCGTCCTCTTCAATATAAACGCCCGGTGTGGCATAGGTTGCGGAAGTCATGGGGTTTTCCTTAAATAGGATAAGTATGAGGTGATCTTGAATCGATTATTCGCCCCATTAAGATTGGGCAACATTTTGGGTAAATTGCAGAATAATAAATTCAGCAGGACGAACCGCGGCCATACCGACTTTGACAATCATTCTGCCCTGTTTGATATCGTCATCGGTCATGGTTATCCCTTTACCGATTTGAACAAAGTAAGCCTGTTCCGCTTTGTTACCGGCTAATCCCCCTTGTTGCCAGAGGGCATAAAGATAGTTATCGATCGCACGATGTACCGCTTTCCAAGTGGGTTGACTGTTAGGTTCGAATACCGCGAAACTCATGGCATTTTTGATATCTCGCTCTGCACTATTAAATAGGCGGCGAACCGGGATATAACGCCAGTTATCACTATCATCAAGTGTGCGAGCGCCCCAGACGGTGACACCGGTATTTGGAAATTCACGGATCATATTGATGGCTTTACCGGTGTTATAGGTACCTTGCAAATCATCAGTGACTTTAAATTTCGGTTTCACCCCGCCTTGTAATACAACATTTGCCGGTGCTTTCCAGACACCTCGGCTGTTATCGACACTGGAATAAATACCGGCCATCACGGCGCTAGGTGGAATATCAACGCTGGCTTTATTTTCTCCCCATTCAGCGGTCAGCCAAGGGTAATAAACGGTAGCAAAAGAGTTTAGATCATAATCATTTTGGGATGAGCCATTAGAATTTAACTCTGTGGTTGGACCATCCAGAATGGCGAATAATCCTTTGCCCGATTGGCAAAGTGTACTTACCGCATTTTTGATATCTTCTCCGGCAGCAACCAGTAAGGTGACATCATCCAGTTTTGGAATTTGGTTTGCTAAGTCGTTGGTTTTGACAAGATAGCCATATCCACCGCCGTTAATAAAATAGGCACGCAGTGAAATATCAAGTTTGTCGTTAGAATTAAATTTCCCGCTTTTTAGTGTCAAATATTCCAACCAACTATTAATTCGGATAAAAGGATGTTTTGATAATAATGAATTGCTATTTTCAACTGCAAAAACAGGCACTGCCGTTGCACTGGAACGAACGGAGAGTGATAGTGAGGCGTCCTCTTCAATATAAACGCCGGGATGGGTTGGTGTTATTGGCATATATTGCCTCCAATTATTGAGCGATATTTTGCATGAATTGTAGAATGATGAATTCAGCCGTTATTCTGGCGTTTTAGGCGGCCTGAATCATTACTCTATCCGCAGTGAGTTTTATCTCTTGAACTGCGATATCATTGCTGGTGGCATCAAAAGAAGGGGAGGTTAATGACGTTGGGAACGCATTTGCCACGCTCCAGCTCATTAAAATTTCGGTGCCGGCTTCATTGGTCAGGCTAATTGAAACATCTTTTTTCTCAACCTGATTAAGCTGAATGGAATTAAGCCAGTCAAAAAGTTTAGTATCCCCAGGGAATACCCCTTTACGCAGCGTAATATTGATCAACTGGCGTTGACCCGGCATTTTATAGTGATTACCGGTACCATCTTTATATTCTATTACATCATAAGTGATATCTAGCCCTGAAACGTTGTTGAAAGGGATTTGTTCATCACCAACGGAGACAACGAATCGATAAGTTGGTATTGGGTAATCAACAGCAATTTGTTCTGTAGTTACGGACATAGTTTATTTCCTTAATTTATTATTTATAGAGGGTAGGTCAGTGCGGTTATCGCTTTATTTCTCTTGGTATTTAGCGATAGACAATAGCTACCGCACTAACCTGTTTATATAGGAACGTTACTCGGTGAATTTGAGATCACATTAATGATCACTTTGAATTATAGTCAATTCACATTAATTTCAAATATCAATTATTAATATTTAAAATTATCAATCAATAAAATAATTTCGATATAAATCATTTTGTAATCACATTGTTATATTTTTCTATGAAAGGATGAATAAATAGTGTGTTATAAGTTTTGATATATAAATGATGATGAGTTTCAGAAAAGAGTTTTATTAACAGAGGGTTATGTATGTTTTTTTTATCGGATTTAATTTTTCGGATTATTGAATTTTAATAATGAAGCATGGGGATTAATGTTGTTATTTATACCCGTTATCTTTCAAGTTGCTTCTTTGTTGGCTGCACTTGCTCACCTATAGGGTATGGTTTTCATATCATAGAAAATATTTTGCGTTGATTATAATAGAGATGACTTGGTTTTTTTGCTTATTTCAATATTACTATCTATTATTATCAGGATATGGTTTATATTGTTTTAGTTTTTATGGATAAAGTTATTTCTAGTTTTAATAACCTACCTGTCTAAAGGAATATTATCTTATGAATTACAAATGCTTATTAACCATTTCAACCGCAATATCATTTGCCATTTTTAGTTCTTCATCATTAAGTCAAGATAAATTTTCCCTTCCTGCAACGGAAATCACTAAACAAGTTAATGCTGAAATGGCATCAACGTTACCATTTAACGATAAATCTGATTTTGATGATGCGAAACGAGGTCTGATCGCGAGGCCGGATTCTCTGATTATTCGTGATGATAAAGGTAAAGTCATATTAGATATTGATAGTTATCGTAAATTTATTACCGATAAAACACCGGCTCCAGATACGGTTAACCCTAGCTTGTGGCGTAATGCACAACTTAATGTGGAATATGGGCTGTTTAAAGTGACTGATCATATTTATCAAGTGCGTGGTTATGACATAGCTAATGTGACTTTTATTGCGGGAGATACCGGATGGATTGTTTTAGATCCGGCTACGTCCTCTGAAGCAGCAAAAGCAGCCTATGATCTGGTCAGTAAACATTTGGGTAAGAAGCCGGTGGTGAGTGTGATTTACAGTCATTCTCATGTTGATCATTACGGTGGTGTACGCAGTATTGTTAATGAGGATGATGTTAAAGCAGGAAAAGTACAAATTATTGCACCAGAAGGTTTTATGGAACAGGCGGCCAGTGAGAAGGTGATTGCCGGTAACGCCATGAGCCGTCGGGCTGTCTATATGTTTGGTTCTTTGTTGCCACGGACTTCACAGGGGCATGTAGGGACAGGTTTGAGTGCGGAATCTCCGGCGGGAACGGTAACGTTGATTCCACCAACACGTACTATCAAGCTTACCGGTGAAAAAATGACGATTGATGGTGTGGAGATGGTATTCCAGATAACCTCTGGCACGGAAGCTCCCGCAGAGATGAATACTTGGTTTCCACAATGGAAAGCGATGTGGATGGCGGAAAATACCACGAATACCATGCATAATATTTTGTCGTTACGCGGTGTCCAAGTACGTGATGCGTTAGCCTGGTCGAAATATATTGATCAAGTTATTGAGTTGTATGGGGATCAAGTCGAGGTAAAATTCCAGAGCCACCAATGGCCGATGTGGGGTAAAGAGCGTGTGGTGGATTATTTTAAAAAACAACGTGATTTATACAAATATATTCATGACCAAACAGTGAATCTGATGAATAAAGGTTACATCGGTGAAGAAATTTCCGAGATGATCAGATTACCATCAGAGCTTGCACGTTATTTTCCGAACCGTGGCTATCATGGATCACTGAGTCATAATGTGCGGGCGGTTTATCAGTTCTATATGGGGTGGTACAGTGGAAATCCTTCTGATTTGAATAACCTGCCGCCGAAATCTTCTGCGATTAAATATGTGGAATATATGGGCGGTGAAGCTGCGTTAATAAAACGTGCGCAGGCTGATTTTGATAAGGGAGAATACCGTTGGGTGGCTCAAGTGCTCAAACATGTTGTTTTTGCTAATCCCGACAATGTAGCGGGAAAAACCTTATTGGCTAAAACTTATGAGCAGTTGGGTTATCAATCCGAATCAAACTCTTGGCGTTCGATCTATTTGCAGGGGGCAGCGGAGTTGCGTCATGGTGTACCGAAATCGGGCGGCCTGAATACTAGCAGCCCGGATATGATTCGTGCCATATCACCTGAAATGTTGTTCGATTATCTGGCAGTACGGTTGAATGGACCTAAAGCTGCCGGTAAGAAATTGGTGATGAACATTAACCTCACTGATCTCAATAAGCATTACACGTTAACGGTGGAAAATGGTGTGCTGAATTATACGGATAAGCAGGTAACGCGGGCTGATGTCACATTAACGTTAACCAAAGCCATTCTGGATAAAATTCACTTGGGTGAAGACGTATTTGATAATGAGGTAAAAAAGCAGAATGTGAAAATTGAGGGAGAGCGCGCTAAGTTTAATGAATTTATTGGTATGTTGGATCACTTCCCATTCTGGTTCAATATCGTGACGCCTCGTGCAGAGCAAAATACGATGTAATTTTTGGCTTCTGATAGCTAATTTTTTAAACACAAACTACAGCTTAATCGCTGTAGTTTGACGTAGAAAGGGGTCGATTAAGGGAAATCAGGCCGTAGGGCGGGCGACAATATTACGTGTTTCCATTCTGACTTCATCAATACGAACATCAATAATATCGTTCAATTGGTAAGCGACTTCACCTTTGATAATCACTGTCCCGGTCTCTTGGCTACATTGCAGTTCATCACGCACGGCATGCAGGAAGGGAGCCGGTATAAAGGCTACCGCACCGTTATCGACCAGTCGGACACGTAAACCACCACGGGTGATATCAATGATTTCTGCGGTAAATCGTTGTTCTGTTCCTGCGTGTGGTTGCAGGAAGCGGGCATACAGCCAATCCCCCACATCCCGTTCGGCCATACGATTCAGTCTGCGACGTTCAGCCATCTGTAAACAGGTTTCTTCTGAGGGTTGTTCCACATCCGTTTTTTGAATAATCGCTTTCAGTAAACGATGGTTAATCATGTCGCTGTATTTACGGATCGGTGACGTCCAGGTGGCGTAAGCATCAAAACCGAGACCAAAATGAGGACCGGGTTCAGGTTTAATTTCTGCGAAAGTCTGGAAACGACGAATGCGACTATCAAGGAATTGTGTTGGCTGTTTATCCAATTCACGGCGTAATGTGCAGAAGCCATTCAGCGTCAATAATTCTTCTGTTTTGGCATCGATACCATTTTCTTGTAGTAATTCAACCACTTGTTCAATTTGCAGTGGCTCAAAACCCATATGGACATTGTAAATGCCAAAACCTAACTTATCGCGCAGGATTTTTGCGGCGCACAGGTTAGAAGTGATCATGGCTTCTTCAACAATACGGTTGGCTGTACGGCGTTGTTCTACCACGATATCCAGTACGTAACCATTATCGTCAAGGATGAAGCGATAATCAGGACGATCTTTGAAAATAAGCGCATTTTGGTGGCGCCATTGGTTACGGCGATCACTCATTTCCTTTAGCAGCGTGATTTGAGTCTTAATCGCTTCGGAAGCAGGTTCCCAAGTCCCGGTTTCTTCCAGCCAGTCAGAAACTTCGTCGTAAACCAATTTAGCTTTTGATTCAACCCAGGTAGAGAAAAACGCAATATCATCACCCAGTTGACCATCTTCCAGAATAGAAACCTGACATACCAATGCCGGACGGCGGGCGTTAGGGCGCAGAGAGCATAAATTCTCTGACAGGTCGCGTGGCAACATGGGGATATTAAAACCCGGCAGGTAGTTAGTGAAAGCACGTTGATGGGCGATTTGATCCAGTTCACTGTCAGCCGCGATATAAGCTGTTGGATCAGCAATGGCGATACTGAGTTTTAGGCTGCCGTCATCTTGCTTAGCAATATGCAAAGCATCGTCCATATCTTCCGTGGTTGCACTGTCAATAGTGACAAAATCCAGCGACGTTAAGTCAATGCGCTCAAGATCGCCATCATTCATCTGGCAATCGGCAGTCATAACGGGAGCATCACGTTCCAGATTATGGCGAGTGAGTGTTACCCACCAAGGGGCGTAGTGATTGTCGCTTTCAGTGATATAGCCGGTAATTTCTGCATGAAAACCCCGGCTGCCTTTCAATGGATGGTGACGCATTTCTGCGACGGCCCAATCACCATGCTGAAATGAATGAGTGACCTGATTGGTCGGTCGGCAAGGGATAGCATCTTTTAGCAGTGGGTGATCAGGAATGATCCATAAACGGTTATCATTTTCTTTTTTCTGGATACGACCAACGAAGCGATTTAGAAATGGTTCGATCAATGTTTCTGGCTCGGCGATCTCTCTTTCTTTATCAGTATGAATAGCGGCAGTCACTCGATCGCCATGCATAACTTTTTTCATGTGTGGGGGAGGAATAAAATAACTTTTTTGCCCATCGACTTCTAAGAATCCGAATCCTTTTTCGGTACCTTTGACCAAACCTTCTACTCGAAGTGTTTGGGAGTAAAGTTGCTGTTTTAGCTGTGCAAGCAGCGGGTTGTTTTGAAACATAATATCCGCGGAGAAAGTTGAGGGTTATTATCAGATAGTTTTTTAGAATAACAGTTTTACGCGAATTGATGGTGTCGAGCAAGCAACATCTGCAAAATAGCGTAAAACAGTATGGGAATTGCAATGAAAATTACAATAGTTACTCAGGGTAAATTTTTTCTTTAAATTCACAGAGATCTTCAATAATACAGGAACCACAACGAGGTTTACGCGCTATGCAGGTATAACGACCGTGTAAAATAAGCCAATGATGACAATCAACTTTAAATTCGTCCGGGACAACTTGCAGTAATTTATTTTCGACTTCATTGACATTTTTACCGGGCGCGAATTGAGTACGATTACAAACGCGAAAAATATGGGTATCGACCGCAATAGTCGGCCAGCCGAAAGCGGTGTTTAACACCACATTGGCTGTCTTGCGGCCAACACCCGGCAATGCCTCCAATGCGGCACGATCTTCTGGAACTTCGCCAGCATGTTTTTCTAGCAATATTCGGCAGGTTTTAATTGTGTTTTCTGCTTTGGTGTTATAAAGACCGATTGTTTTTATATACTCTTTCAACCCATCTACACCCAGATTCAGAATTGCCTGAGGCGTATTTGCCACTGGATAGAGTTTCGTTGTGGCTTTATTAACACTCACATCTGTCGCTTGCGCTGAAAGCAATACTGAAATAAGTAACTCAAATGGTGTTGTGAAAACTAATTCAGTGGTTGGCTTTGGGTTGTTATCCCGTAAGCGCGTTAAAATTTCAACACGTTTCTGTTTGTTCATATCAAATAGAACTCTCCGATCCTGGCGACATTGTTATTGTCCTGCTTTTTTCTTTCATTGCTTTGGTTTTCATTTTTTCGTCAATAAGATATTTCACTGCCAGCATTAATCCCAAACCGATAAAAGCGCCAGGGGGTAAGATCGCTAACAGGAAAGGGGAATCCATATGAACGATTTCTATTCGTAATACCTTAGCCCAATTACCCAGTAGTAAATCAGCGCCATCAAATAGGGTTCCATTGCCGAGAATTTCTCTCATGGCTCCGAGAACAAACAGTGCACAAGTTGCGCCTAATCCCATAGCTAAACCATCAATCGCAGAGGGCATGATTGGGTTTTTCGCGGCATAGGCTTCGGCCCGGCCGATAACAATACAGTTAGTCACAATCAGTGGAATGAAAATCCCGAGTGATTCATACAGACCAAAAGCGTAAGCGTTAATCAACATTTGGACGGTACTAACAACCGAAGCGATGATCATAACATAAATTGGAATACGGATCTCGTTGGGTACCCAACGACGCAGGCTGGAAACCGCAATGTTGGTACAGACTAGAACCAGTGTCGTTGCCAGCCCTAAGCCAAGCGCGTTGGTTGCAGTGGAAGAGACGGCTAACAGTGGACACAATCCTAGCAGTTGTACTAAAGCGGAATTGTTTTTCCATAGCCCTTGGATAAATAAGTTTTTGGTTTCACTCATGATTTTTCTCCACAGGATTCTAGAGAAGAGAGATGTTCAGGTATGGTCTGTAAATAAAGTGCAGTCCGTTTGACTGAGTTTACTACAGCGCGTGGGGTAATAGTGGCACCGGTAAATTGATCAAACTCACCGCCATCTTTTTTCACTGCCCAGTGCCGGTCATGATTGGATGTGATGGTTTTCCCTGAAAAGACATTAATCCAGTCTGAAATTCGGGTTTCAATTTTATCCCCCAGTCCTGGGGTTTCATGATGTTCTGTAACCCGTACACCGAGCACTTTTCCTGAGAAATCTGCTCCAACCAGTAATTGGATAGCACCGGAATAACCATCCGGTGCAGTACTTTCTAGCGCTGCCGCCACAGGCTGACCATTTTTACGGGCCAGATAGAGACGATGAGGCAAGTTATTGCCCAGAGCATCCGCATTGACTAGATAGCATTCGTTTTGTATGTCGTTGTCGTACAGGGCAGGCGGAATAACCTGATCAAGCAGTGACTTGTGCTGTAATGCGGCCTGTTCTGCAATAGTACTTTTGGTGAGTGAATTCACGATGGCCGTTAGCCCGGTGGTAATTGCCGCAAAAATGGCGAGTGTGATGCCGTGACGTCGCATGGTTTCTAACATAACGGCTCCTTATTTATGCCCGTAAACGCGGGGTTGGGTGTAATGGTCAATGAGTGGCACGGTGATATTCGCCAATAAAACTGCAAACGCTATGGCATCAGGATAACCACCATAAACACGGATAACCCAGACTAACAAACCAATCATGGCGCCAAAAACCAAACGACCTTTGGGTGTCGTGGAAGCACTGACCGGATCGGTTGCAATAAAGAATGCACCTAGCATGGTTGCACCGGAGAACAGTTGTAATAATGGTGGCGAATAACGGGATGGATCAATCAACCAGCTAGTGAGTGCACATAAGCCTAATACCAGGATAAATGCCGTAGGAATTTGCCAGGTTATCACTTTTCTGTTCAGTAGAATCAGCCCACCAACAAGATAAGCAATGTTGACCCATTGCCAACCAATGCCAGCCAGAGATCCTTGCAATATAGGTTGGTGAAGAACGTCATCAATATTGTGAGTCAATAAACCGGTTTTGAAACTATCCAGCGGTGTAGCCTGGCTAATCCCATCGAAACCTTGTTGCAACTGCTGTAATGTTGTGCCATCGGGAGTATGACCGGTGAAAATCACCGTCAGGCTGTCTAGTGGTGTGATTTGTGTTGCCAGTAAATCCATAGGCGGCAACCAGCCGGTCATTTGCACTGGGAATGATATGAGTAGTACGACATAACCGACCATTGCCGGATTGAATGGATTTTGACCAAGGCCACCATATAAGTGTTTGGCAATAATCACCGCAAAAGCAGTTCCCAATACAATCAGCCACCAAGGAGCCAGCGGTGGAAGGCTGATCCCCAAAAGTAAACCTGTCAGTAATGCAGAATTATCCTGCAAACGAGGCATAATTGCCTGTTTACGCAGAGATAGGGCAAATGATTCTGCAAGCAGGGCGGTAATCACTGCAAGCAGGAGCTGGAACAAGGTACCGTAACTAAAGAAGTACGTTTGTACCGCAATACCGGGGATCGCTGCCAGCACAACCCACAGCATAATGCGGCTGGTACTTTGCTGATTGTGTGTAAAAGGCGAACTGGCGACTTTTAGTTTTTTATTGTCAGTCTGAACGGGTCTGAATTTCATTTATAACAATCACTATTCTATTGAAATTTTCTGTTGTTCCTGAGCGTCTTTTTTGGCTTTAACCCTAGCAATAGCGGCAGAGATGGCAGCTTTACGTGGATCGATTTCTTCCGCTGTCGGTGTTTCTGTTTGGGTTTCAGTCAATTGCTGTGTTTGGGCTTTCTTGGCTTTAACACGAGCAATGGCAGCCGCGACGGCAGCTTTACGCGGATCAGTTTCTTCCGCTGACGGTGTTTCTGCTTGGGTTTCAGTTAATTGCTGTGTTTGGGCTTTCTTGGCTTTAACACGAGCAATGGCAGCCGCGACGGCAGCTTTACGCGGATCGGTTTCTTCCGCTGTCGGTGTTTCTGCTTGAGTTTCAGCTAATTGCTGTGTTTGGGCTTTCTTGGCTTTGACACGAGCAATGGCAGCCGCGACGGCATCTTTATGAAGATCTTGTTTTTCACTAGCAGTAGTTTCTGGTTCTTTCGCTTCCGGTGATGGTGTTACTTCCTGATTTTGAGCTGTTTTCTTCGCTTTAGCTCTGGCAATCGCGGCTGCTAATGCGGCTTTGCGTGGATCTTCTGCGCTTGTTGGTTCAGATGGCGCAATACTAATATTTTCCACCGCCTGACGAGCGCGAAGCTGCTCTTTTCTTGCCTGACGCGCAGCTATTACTGCGGCATTATCAGGTAGTTGCCCCGGTTCTATAGCAACAACTTTACCCGCGTTAGCCTGTTTTTCCTTCACGCGGGAAAGCGCATCTTGTACAGCGCTCTTATCTTTATTATCAACTTGAACGGCCGATTTTTTGTGCTTTTCCTCTCGGGCCAGTTTTTCTCGTTCCATGCGGGTCTGCTTAGCTTCGAAACGAATTTTGGCTTCGGTTGAACGGCGGTTTTCCTGATCCAAGGCCCGAATTTCGGCTTTCTCTTGGCGATAATATTGCACCAGAGGAATATTGCTTGGGCAGACATAAGCACAGGCGCCGCATTCAATACAGTCGAACAGATTGTGATCTCTGGCTTTTTCGTGCTCTTGTCCCCGACTGAACCAATAGAGCTGTTGCGGCAATAAACGGGCAGGGCAGGCTTCTACACATAATCCACAACGGATACAAGCCTCTTCGATTGTATTTGAATCCATTTCCTGATGGGATGGTGCCAGAATACAGTTACTGATCTTAACGATGGGCACGTTGAGGTCAGGCAGCGTGAATCCCATTAAGGGACCACCCATAATGACCATCTGTTCTGATTGTGGTGCAAAACCGGCTAACTGGAGAAGAAATTGTACCGGAGTACCGAGCCGCGCCCAGAAGTTACCCGGCGAGGTGACTGCTTCGCCAGTCATTGTGACGACGCGCTCAATCAAAGGTTCTCCATCAATAATGGCACGTTTGATTGCAACCACCGTACCCACGTTCTGCATCAGTACACCGATAGTAGAGGAACGGCCACCGGAGGGGACTTCTTTACCGGTCAGTATCTTGGTCAGTTGTTTGGCACCGCCAGAAGGATATTTGGTCGGGATAACTCGGATGATAATCGATTTATCGCCCTTTAGAACGGTTTTGAGTTCTTTTATTGCTGCTGGTTTATTATCTTCGATACCAATCAGGATCTGCTCCGGTTTAAGCAGATGTTCCAGAATACGAATGCCCTCAATAAGTTCGTCGGCATGTTCCTGCATCAGGCGGTCATCAGCGGTGATATAAGGCTCGCATTCTGCGGCATTAATGATCAGTGTCTTAAGACCATGACGGCCGCTTTGTAGTTTGGCTGCGGTAGGAAAGCCAGCTCCACCTAAACCTGCGATGCCGGCTTGATGGATTCGGTTAAGAATCGTATCTGCATCCAGTGATTGATAATCAGGTGCTTGAATGCGTTCACTCCATTGATCTTTCCCATCAGGGCGCAAACGAACACATAACTCCTTCAACCCGGATGGGTGCGCGGTAATACACGGTTCAATGGCAATGATTGTACCGGAAGTTGATGCGTGAACCGGTACCGTACGACCAGTGCCAAATGTTAAGGGCTGGCCTTTAAGCACGTCATCACCCACTTTAACCAGCAACTCGCCTTCCGTACCCAAATGTTGTTGCAATGGGATGATTAACTCTTCCGGTAGTGGCGCAATGCGTAAAGGGCACTGGCTGGATTGCAGCTTCATTTCAGGTGGATGAATACCACCGGCGAAATCCCAGATTTTATTTTTATTGAGCAAATTGAATAAATTAAACATGGTGTTCAGCCTCAATATTTTTGCCCGGGATACTTTTAATGGAAATGGCGTGAGATGGCTGAACAGGAATATTTCTAACTGGAATGGCTTTTAAATCCCATTTCCAGTTGGAAGTGGTTGTTGCTACAGGGATCATCGTAATACAGTCTGTTGGACAAGGAGCAACGCACAGGTCACAACCGGTACATAAATCTTCAACAATGGTATGCATGGCACGGGTAGCACCGACGATAGCGTCTACAGGACAGGCTTGAATACATTTAGTGCAACCAATGCAATTCTCTTCATCAATAAAGGCGACTTTGCGTGCAGGGTTTTGTACGTTTGCATCACCATCCAATGGTTGCGGATCGATACCGAGCAGTTCTGAAATTTTCAGCATGACTTGCTCACCGCCAGGTGCACATTTGTTAATCATCTCGCCATTATTCGCTACGGCTTCAGCATAAGGGCGACAGCCTGGGTAACCGCATTGTCCACACTGGCTTTGCGGCAGAATATCATCAATGTTTTCAACAATGGGGTCCTCTTCCACCTGAAAACGGCGGGCAGCAAACCCTAGGATTAACCCAAAAATTAACCCTAATGCACTGAGTGCACCAATAGCAATCCATAACGATGTCATCAGAATTTCACCAAACCACTAAAGCCCATAAAAGCCAAGGACATTAAACCCGCAGTAATAAGACCAATAGATGACCCCTTGAAAGGGGCGGGTACATCAGCAACAGCCAGACGTTCGCGAATAGCGGCAAACAGTACCATAACGAGAGAGAAACCGGCAGCAGCACCGAAACCATAAATAGCGGATTGTAAAAAATCGTGTGATTGATTGATATTCAGCAGCGCCACACCCAATACAGCACAGTTAGTTGTAATCAACGGCAAGAAAATACCCAATAACCGGTATAACGTCGGGCTGGTTTTGCGTACAACAAGCTCTGTGAATTGCACCACGACCGCAATGACAAGAATAAAGCTCAGGGTACGCAAATAGATTAAGTCCAGTGGTAATAAAATAAAGATATTCACCAGCCATGAACATACAGAGGCTAGTGTCATAACAAATGTTGTCGCAAATCCCATCCCGATGGCAGTTTCCAGCTTTTTAGATACGCCCATGAAAGGGCATAAGCCCAGGAATTTCACCAAGACGAAATTGTTAACCAATACGGTGCCGACAAATAAAAGGAAGTAGTCAGTCATTGCTGTGCCTGAAAATGAGTTTGTTTACTTTTTATTAAATTGTTTACTTTTTATTAAATTATCAGTATGCCCTCGTCTTACCAGGGGCAATCTATTGTTAATGATAACAACCAAAGAAAATTGAGGTTATCGATCTTGTGTGAAAGTCATTTTGACTCGATGAGAGCGTTTAATGTAGGGGACAAAAATAGCGGTTGCCAATAGTGGCCATGCTAATGCACGCAAAGCCATTTGATCAGGAATAGGGGAGAAAGCGAAAGTTTTCAATGCAATTAATACGGTAACAATAAGCCAAATAATAAAAATTTTGGGAAATCTTTTTGATCGAATGAAAAGCAGTTTCAATACCCATAAGGTGAAACACCACATTACCGCAGTAATGGCGACAGAGAGAAACCACATTGAAGTAAAGTGATTATCCCCGGTACTCAATGCATTGTTTTGACTAAAAAATGCCATGATATATAAAGCGAGCATGACACTGGCACTGAGAAAGGTCATGATCAGATAAGCTGCCGGAGCCAGAATCCAACCATTAATTCGGTGGTAATCATTGGTTTGATACATAAATCATTCCATTTGAAGCTATATAAAAAAAGAATAATAGGCGATTCTGATGAGTTAGGAAATAGATTGATTGAAAAATCTTCAAGGGTAGATTCAGAGATAATTTGCGAAACGGTCATCACCGATGATATTTTTTACGGATGCTGAATTGCTGCATATTATTAATCAGTTTGAGAGGCTGTTATGCGTGAGTTGTTAAAGGTTGGGCTGGTGGGGTATGGTTATGCGAGTAAAACGTTCCATGCACCATTAATTGCTGGCACTGCTGGTGTTAAATTGGCCGCTATTTCCAGTAGTGATGCTGAGAAAGTGAAATCAGATTGGCCAAATATCCCGGTGGTATCTCGCCCTGAGGATCTTTTTAATGATCCTGACATTGATTTAATCGTTATTCCGACACCTAATGATACGCATTATCCTCTGGCACAGAAGGCATTGGCAGCGGGTAAGCATGTGGTGGTGGATAAACCATTTACTATCACAGTTGAACAAGCTGAATCTTTAAAAGAGCAGGCAGAGAAGGCGGATTTATTACTTTCTGTATTTCATAACCGGCGTTGGGATTCTGGTTTTCTAACGATAAAATCGTTAATTAAAGAGAATCGTCTAGGTAAATTAAAATATTTTGCATCCCATTTTGATCGTTATCGCCCGATTATCCGTCAAAGATGGCGTGAAGCGGCGGGGCAAGGAAGTGGTATTTGGTATGATTTAGGCCCTCACTTACTTGATCAGGCGGTTCAACTGTTTGGTAAGCCGCAATCTATTACCGCTGATTTGGGAATGATCCGTCCACAAGCGGAAGCGGTAGATTATTTCCATGTACTGCTAAATTATCCAGATATCAAAGTAGTTCTTCATGCAACAACACTGGCAGTGGCTGAATCTGCTGTTTATACCTTGCATGGTATGGCAGGTAGTTACGTAAAATATGGTCTTGATCCTCAGGAAGAGCGATTGAAAGCGGGGGAAAGGCCGCCACATGCTGATTGGGGATATGATATTCGTGATGGTATTGTGACGTTGTCACATGGAGAGGAATTAGTGACTGAACACGTGCCGACTCTGCCTGGTAACTATTCTGCTTATTATGCGGCTATCCGTGATGCAATTATGCTAGGTAAACCTAATCCAGTCACGGCAAATGAAGCCATTCAAATTATGAAATTAATTGAGGCTGGTATTCAGTCGGCAGAACAACAATGTACAGTGGCAATTTCTTGTTGAGACTGTTTATTTACTGCTTAGCCTGGTTTGCCGGGCTAATTATTTGCAAAGCAAGGAAAATGATCAATGACTTGGTGGCAAAGATTAAAAATAGATCCTTTTTTGATGGTATTAGTGACGGTAGTTGTTATTGCGACATTCTTTCCTTGCGAAGGTGAAATAAAAGTAGGATTTCAACGATTAACCACAGCGGCTATTGCTCTGCTATTCTTTATGCATGGAGCCAAATTATCTCGTCAAGCTATTATTGCTGGCATAGGACACTGGCGGCTTCATCTGGTGGTTTTTCTCAGTACTTTTGTCTTATTCCCGATCATCGGATTAGGATTGAATTTGCTCGTACCCGAAATCATGACACCAACGGTTTATTGGGGATTCCTTTACCTTTGTGCATTACCGGCTACGGTTCAGTCAGCTATTGCTTTTACCTCAGTTGCTGGTGGTAATGTTGCCGCTGCTATTTGCAGTGCTTCAGCATCCAGTATTCTGGGCGTTTTTTTGTCGCCAATATTAGTCGGATTGATGATCCATACACAAGGTGAGGGCAGCGCTGATACGCTGGAAGCAATAAAATCCATTGTTCTTCAATTGATGGTTCCCTTTATTGTCGGGCATTTGTCGCGGCCATTGATTGCCCGTTGGGTAGAGAAACATAAAAAACTGGTTAATATGACTGACCGGTCATCGATTCTTTTGGTGGTTTATGTAGCTTTTAGTGAGGCGGTGGTAGAAGGTATTTGGCATAAGATTGATGGTTATTCACTCCTGACGATTGGGGTGGTTTGCTGTGTTTTATTGGCGGTTGTGTTGATTATTAATACTTATATTGCCCGTTGGTTAGGTTTTAATAAAGAAGACGAAATTACGATTGTTTTTTGTGGTTCGAAAAAGAGTCTGGCTAATGGCGTGCCAATGGCAAATGTTTTATTTCCTGCTGCGACGGTTGGCGTAATGTTATTGCCGTTGATGATTTTTCATCAAATTCAGTTGATGGTGTGTGCTGTATTGGCGCAACGTTATGCCAAAAGGTTAAAATAGAAATAGGTATAAATCTATGATAGGGAATTGTTGTAAATATATATTAATGATATTTACAACAATGTAATATTTGACTACGAAATTTAAATCGTAAACTTCTATTTGAATTTTATATTTCCCCAATGAATACAATTTTATATTTTAAATAGTTTTCTTTAGAAGTCTAAATCTTTGATTAAGATCACTAAAATAGTCGTTATGATGGATTTTTTAAATCTATACTTAATTTGTTGTGGTGTATATTGTAACATTGTTAAATTAGACCTAGATAAATCTACGCTAATATTACTCAAGGTGATGATATGATTATTGTTAAAAATTCTTTAAATAAGGTGATTAAAGTTTCAATTAATAAGTGGGGGAAAGATGGTAATACAGGTTATTGGGATATTAATCCGGGAGATACAGCGAGTTGGAATCGCACTGATGGTCGTGGTTTTGTAATGTCAATAATACGTGATAATGAGGACCAAAAGTCATATTTTGTCTTAGCAAATAGCAACATTGTTATTTATGATAAAGATGCTACTGGTTACGGTAAAAATGTTCAGGATAATGGTCGTTGGATATATCCTTTAAATTGAATCATGAGAAAAAACTTATCATTTTTATTGTCATCCTAAAACCATCTCCTAGGGAGGTGGTCTTTGACATTCAGCTTAGCATCCAATTTTATTGGATATTATATTCCAAATATATAACCACAATCAGGAATAGAATCTTCACGCGAAACATTGGGTATGAGTTGAGAGCATAAAAAAGTCTGGGGCACTTGAGTTATTTACGCTCTCCATCTCCTGCAGGGAGATCCGTTGTCACCATGTCACGGCGTTTGCTGCGCCGCGTGTTTCACTCGCAAAATTTCGACGGTGCGCGCCTCGTCCAGCGCGCGATAAAAAATAATGTAGTTCCGATGCGCGACCAGCTCGCGCACATAATCCGGCAGGCCGGGCCGCCCGGTGCGGCCAAGCTCCGGGTACTGCGCAAGCGGCAAGGTCTTGTCGCGTAGCTCCTGACCGAAGCTGCGCGCCCTGGTCAGGTTGTCTTTGCCTATGTATCGAACAATGGCGCGTAAATCCTCGCGGGCCTTCGGTCGCCACTCGATGCGGTAAGGGGTCTTTGCCTTCGCCATAAATCAGCCAGCCGCGCTCAAGCGCGCTTCCTTTTGGCGGGCTTGTGTTCGGCGGCCAAGGCGGCAATATCGGCGTCCATCTCGGCCATAACCTCATCGTGTGAAAGATTCGGGCGCGGGTCGTCGATAGCATCCTGAATCTCGGCGGCCAGCCACTCCGAGTAGGCGGCGGCTTGGTGGGCCTTACGCATTGCCTCGGCCCGGCCACGATTGCCGGCGGTTTCTTCTTTCTCGTCCGGGTTCCACTCACTGGCGTCGAACTGGCCGATGGTGATGCCTACGCCGCGCAACACCTTCAGGGCGGCAATGGGGTTGCCGAAACGGCGCGGCTCCTGGCTGCGGGCCTTCGCCAGCACAGCGGCGGCACCGCGGCGGGTTGCGATCTGCACAAGGAAGGTTCCGCCCTGCCCTTTCAGGGTCACACCTTCCACGCCGCCGGCATCGCTTGCGGCGCGTAGCTGCTCAATGGTCATGCTTTGCATGATTCACTCCTTATAGGGTGATAAAAGTAACAGGGTTGATTGTGCATGTTTTCTAGGAAACGCGCAATCACCTAGACAAATCGGTGGTACTGACCTTCGTCTTTCTCGGCCGTTCCTTAAGGGCTGGCTTCAGGCTTTTTTTCCGACTGCTGCCCGGTCTTCATTGACGGCTTTATGCAGTGCGTCAAAATAGGCGCCGGGGGGCACAGCACGTTGTTCACTCTTTGATTTGTGCGGATTGCAAGGTTGTCCCATGCCATTATTCTTTTCTTACAAACTGTTTTGATTCTATTTTTGATGTATATTATCATCAATATGTGAATCAAGGAGGTTATATTATGCGAACTACTGTCACGATTGATGATGCGTTGTATGCACAGGCACTAGAAATGGCCGATCCTGGCATGGATAAGGCTGATATTTTCCGTGAAGCGGTGAAAACGTTTGTTCGGGTGCAGGCAGCAAAAAGACTGGCTTCGCTCGGCAGCACATCACCTGATATGCAGATAGTTCCCCGTCGCCGGGAGGAGCCATCCGCATAATGACTATTTTAGTAGATACGTCCGTCTGGATTGACCATTTCAAAAACAGGAATGACGGATTGATCCAGTTGTTAAGCCGGGATCTGGTTCTGATTCATCCGATGATACTGGCTGAAATAGCCTGTGGTACTCCTCCGGCACCAAGACTGCGAACGCTTGGAGATCTGGGGCTGTTACCACAGAGTCATCAGGCCACTATCATCGAGGTAATGGCATTCATTGAAAACGAAAAGCTGTACGGCCTCGGATGTGGGCTGGTTGATATTACATTGCTGGCATCAACCTTGATAACACCAGGGGCAAGGCTTTGGACGCTGGATAGACGACTTGAGAAGTTGGCTAAACGTCTTAATGCGAGTTATCAGCCGATTCATTGACAGAATTTAAACCGCTCTGGAAACCACCGGAAAACCGGCCGGTTTTCCGGTGGTTTTCTCATTCTCAGGAAGGGTGGGCGGGCAAATCAGTAATGTGGTTTGATTCTCAGATAAAGTGATTTGGAACGGCTTTTCATTCTCACGCAATGTGGAGGCCGACCCACCAAATTATTGGGGAAGGCTGCCAGTTTCAGGGGAAGTGAACAAAAAGCACACCCTGAAACCTCCACCGGGGTAGTGGCGACAGCATTATATATTTCAAGTAATAACCATAATCAGGAATGGGAGATTCCATTCCTGAGCTATTTATGTTTAACGATTTGCTGCTTTCATGCGTAATGCCTGTTTTTCTGCATCACTGATAAAAGCAGTTTCCAGCCCATTTATCTGAGCCTGACGAATTTGAGCAATAGATAAACCCGCGGCAGGGGCGGCAATTTCATATTCATGGCGGATGTCGATGCCTTCAACGGCTGGATCATCGGTATTAATGGAAGCAAGAATCCCTTTTTCCAGGAATTGTTTGAGTGGATGGTCCAATAAAGAATTGACGGTGCTGGTTTGAAGGTTTGAGGTTAAACAAGCTTCAATACCAATACGGTTTTCAACTAAATAATCCATCAATACGGGATCGGTAATGGCTTTTACTCCATGACCAATACGCGTGGCTCCTAATTCCCTAATGGCTTGCCAAATACTTTCAGCGCCAGCGGCTTCACCGGCATGGATGGTTATATGCCAGCCAGCATCACGGGCTTTGGTAAAATGAGATTGAAAAAGATGGCCGGGAAAACCTAACTCGTCACCCGCGAGATCTAATGCAGTAATATATTGCTGGTGAGCTAGCAGGCCAGCTAATTCTTGAGTACAGGCTTGTTCACCAAAAGTTCTGCTCAAAATTCCGATAAGACGAATGTCGATATCGTTATTTTGACGGGCAGAACGGATACCATCAATAATCGCCTCAACGACCCCTTCAACCGGCAATTTGTGGTTCATCGCCATGTAATAAGGGGAAAAACGTAATTCAGCATAATCGAGCCCAGTATTGATGGCATCTTCAACATTTTCGATAGCAACACGATGGCAAGCGTCCAAATCAGCGAGTACTGCCACTCCCCAATCCAGTTTTTGCAAAAAACTGACTAAGCTCGGTTCATTTTCAATAACTTGTACGTGAGGGAGTAGTGATTCCAGATCATTTGCTGGAAGCTGAATATTATGCTGGTTGGCAAGATCTAAGATAGTCTCCGGCCGGATATTTCCATCGAGATGGCGGTGTAAATCTGTCAGTGGGAGTTTTATGTCAATCACATTTCGGTCCTTTTTTATGTAAAAAGCCAGTCACATGTGTTGACTGGCAATTTAACAAAACGTTTATCGGCGCGTTTTATTGCGCAGGTTGCACAGTACCTTCTGATTTCACTTTTCCACTGTCGTGGTTGTCACCTTTTGGCACTATTTGTTCTGGTTGCTCTGGTACTTCATCATCAGAAGGGCCGGATAAATAGTATTCAGACAGGAACTGATGTAAGGGCATTTTCTTACCGTTCATTTCTACATTACCGTCTGCATAGTTAAACTTAATGCTGATAGCATCTTTATCAACCGTGGTAATTTTAAACAGTTGTCCTAATTGTTCGAACTGTTTTATCTGTTGCTCGGCATTTTGTTCAGCCTTTGCTTTATCCATGCCATTCAGTATCATTGACTGAGTGGAGAACTCAATCATCATAGGTCTTGGTAATGTGACATTCAGAGACATGTTCTGAATTAAAGCGCGGATAGCTTCTTCTGTTTTCATTGAATACAAGCTACTTTTATCTTTCGGTAAGCTCTTTAAACTCACGTGGTAATTAATGGTGCTTTCACCTTTGGCATTTTTCCAGGTTAATGGTTCGATACCAAATTGTGGATTGTTTTTTAGCAAAATAGGCAGGTTAGACAATACCGCATCAATAATAGCGGTATCTGCCGCGTCGGAAGAGAGATCACCAGAAGAGAGTGCTTTGGCTGCGGCGTCATTGTAAGCTTGAGTAAACTTACGCACGGCTTCACCATCCAGACGATCCGCAGTAATTGCAAACTTACCAGAGCCAAAATCAATATTTTTCAGTTTGAGACCATCTAAACTGTAAGTGATTTTCCCTTTCAGATTAGCTTCATCTTCACCGATATTTGAATCTATTTTAACACCGGAAAGCATCATATCTTCATTACCAATACCTTTTAGGCTGATTTCCTGAACTTTGATGCTTTGATCGCCAATATAGAGATCAAATTTGCCTTTTTTATTGGCTAGGTTTAAATCAATACCTTTGACAAGGAAATTTTCGTCATTTTTATTGATGGCTAATTGGTCGCTCTTGATTGCCAGTGATATCTCTTTCAGATCACGGCTGAGATCGGAAGTCAGTTTGGCACCGGAAAAATTGAACTTAGCACCATTTTTTTCAAAATCGACAGGAACGATATCAACATCAGAAATAACAGAACCACTATAACTGACACGTGAATCAGAAGTGAACAGCGATTTTCCTTTAGTGATTTCAAACAGGGGTTTTAAAGATTCATTATTTTCCAGTTCGGAATGAACGGAAGCCATACTCGGAATTAAAGTTAATTTTTTCACTTGTGCAAGTGGGAAAGGGCCGTGATCAATCACAGATTTAATTGAAATCTCTTCACCGGGTTTGATTTCTGCGTTTTTAACGCCGTCTTTAATTGTCAGAACAAGACGGACATCAGAACTGAACACGCCACGGTGGAAATCTTTACTCTGTAGCATCAGACCTGTTTCAGGAAAGGCTTTTTTCATCTCAGCATTGGCGCGGGAAATAGATTGATCTATACGTTGTTCAATCTGTTTACCTGTATACCATGAAGCTCCAGTCCAGGCTGCTCCCAAGGCAACAATAATGCCTACTGCCACTAACGATTTTTTCATAATGCAAATCCATCCTTTTAATGCATATTTTGCAGGTAATATGCATTCTCTTGGTATAAAAATGGCCGTTAACACAGCTTGGAGTGTAAGTAGTGCTTAACAGCGCCTGTGAATAAGTTTTAGGCCCAGATTGGTATTATTAATTAAAAACCCGGCCGGTAAAACCATCACCGTAAATTATCACAGCCTTTTCGGCAGCAGATATGAATACTGACTCACCTGGGAAAATTCTCAACTGGTGTTCGCCAGATTGTATAACTGTTTGACCTTCAACACAAAAAACAATCGATGCTGAATTGTTATCAAGCGTAATTGACTGTTCCGATAGAGAATAAATAGAAAATGCAAAATCATCCACTGGAATAGGGAAATTTTTAGCTGTTTTTTCCTGTCTTGGTAGCATAAATAAGGTGTTTGTTGGTTTTGAAATAAAGTCAAGGTTTGCCATTAGCTCAGGAATATCAATATATTTGTTGGTTAAGCCCGCTCGTAGGACATTATCTGAATTTGCCATCACTTCAAGAGCAGTGCCTTCCAGATAAGCATGAGGCGTACGGGCGCATAGAAACATGGCTTGACCGGGTTCAAGTTCGATGACATTAAGTAAAAGTGGAATAAATAGGCCATTGTCGTCAGGGTAAAATGTCGTCATTTTTTTGATGGAATCCCAAGGTTCTCCGAGCCGACTATTCAATGCTGATTTCAATACGCCAAGAGCTAGCCGTTTTTGTTTACCACTCATATTCAGTAATTGGGAAAATAAGCAGGCAAGATTCTGTTCATTGGGTGTCTGAATAAAGAACGGAATTTTGGGATGGGCCGCCGTAACAAATTTCAGTAATTGCGCGATTTCGTTTAATGGACGGAACCCATTCATTGCCCGGAAAGGGGTAAGGGCATAAACCAATTCGGGCTTATGGTTATCATCTTTGTAATTTCTTTCCGGGGAATCCAATGGAATACCGGCGATATTCTCTTTGGCAAACCCCTCTTCTGCGGATTTTTTATCAGGATGAACCTGAATTGAGAGAGGTTGAGCCGCGCACAATACCTTAAATAGGAAAGGCAAACGGTGAAATCTATCTGAAACTTTTTTCCCCAGATATTTTTCCGGATCACTGGCTATTAATTCATTTAAGGCAATGGGTTTTCCCGTTTCTGGATTGACTACAAGTGAACTGCTTTTAGGATGGGCGCCCATCCATAATTCAGCCATTGGCAGATTATCTGGATTTTCAACACCATAAATATCCATCAGGGCGGTTTTGCTTCCCCATGAATAGTGCTGGATCTGATTTATCATCTTCAACATGGCCGTTACTCTCTTTTTAAAAAAATCAATCTATTTCCTGTCTACCACAATACGATAAATACGACTTGGTTGGCATAATCAGGAACTAATATGTGGCATGATAACAGAATGTTAATCAGTTTATCTGCAAAGACTGATTATACCCTATGGATTTTAAGATGCTTCGCGACGGCAAGGGAGCGAATCCCCGGGAGCATAGGTAACTATGTGACGGGGGTGAGCGAGTGCAGCCAACAAAGAGGCAACTTGAAAGATGACGGGTATATGCATATTCGATTATTCTGTGTGTTAAGGAGAGATAGTAATGGCAGCCACTCGCATTGAAAAAGACTCAATGGGGCCCATCGAAGTACCTGCTGACCAATTGTGGGGAGCGCAAACTCAACGTTCACTTGAGCATTTTCGCATTTCGCAGGAGAAAATGCCGGTTGCATTAATTCATGCTCTGGCATTGACCAAACAGGCTGCGGCCAGTGTCAATATGGATTTGGGTCTTCTGCCGCAAGAACGTGGTGAAGCAATTATTGCTGCTGCGAAAGAGGTGCTGGAAGGTAAACATCCGACAGAATTTCCTCTTGCTATCTGGCAGACCGGTTCAGGAACACAAAGTAACATGAACATGAACGAAGTGTTGGCGAACCGTGGTAGCGAGATCCTTGGCGGGGTGAGGGGGAGTGAACGCCTTATCCATCCTAACGATGATGTCAATAAAAGTCAGAGTTCTAACGACGTTTTCCCAACAGCAATGCATGTTGCTGCGGTTATCGCGCTGCGTGAGCACCTTATTCCTGAGCTGAAAATATTACAAAAAACATTGGCTGATAAAGCTGAAGCTTACAAGGATATCGTTAAAATTGGCCGTACACACTTGCAAGATGCGACGCCATTGACCCTTGGTCAGGAAATTTCTGGTTGGGCGGCAATGTTAATGCATAACCAGAAACACATTGAAGACAGTATTCCCCATGTTTGTGAATTGGCATTAGGGGGAACTGCGGTTGGCACCGGTTTAAATACTCATCCTGAATATGCTGTTCGTGTTGCTAAGAAATTGGCTGAACTGACCAACCATCCGTTTGTTACTGCGCCAAATAAATTTGAAGCTCTGGCGACTTGTGATGCTCTGGTTCATTCTCATGGTGCATTAAAAGGTCTGGCTGCATCCATAATGAAAATAGCAAACGATGTTCGTTGGTTGGCTTCCGGCCCTCGTTGTGGTATCGGTGAAATTTCAATTCCTGAAAATGAACCGGGTAGTTCAATCATGCCGGGTAAAGTTAACCCAACTCAGTGTGAAGCAGTGACGATGCTTTGTGCCCAGGTGATGGGTAATGATGTTGCTATTAATATTGGTGGGGCATCGGGCAACTTTGAGCTAAATGTGTTTCGCCCAATGGTGATTAATAACTTCCTGCAATCTGTTCGCTTGTTGGCTGATGGTATGCGTAGCTTCAATGAACATTGTGCAGTCGGTATCGAACCTAACCGTGATCGCATTACTCAGTTGTTGAATGAATCTCTGATGTTAGTAACGGCGCTGAATACACATATTGGTTATGACAAAGCCGCAGAAATTGCTAAGAAAGCCCATAAAGAAGGGCTGACATTAAAACAATCGGCGATGAAACTGGGTTATCTGACAGAAGCTGAGTTTGATGAGTGGGTTCGTCCAGAAGATATGGTTGGCAGCTTGAAGTAATTGTTGTTTAGCCATGAAAAATTGACCGGAGACGAGTGCTCCGGTTTTTTTCAAATGATCACGAGACAATCCCGTGTTCAATCCTACCGATGAAATTCATGACATCTAGCGCTCCACTTTCTGTATCGAGCATTGATTCAGGCGTTAGGTATCCCAGACCTCGGACAGGACGCTTCATCCATCGAGCTGTTTTATCTCTGTCACCGCTAAATAAGCCTACAGCGCGGTCCATGACACGAACGAACCGGGCAATGCACTGACTTTCATCCGCAGTGAATTTACCTTTACTTGGGCAGAGTTTTGCATAACTGCGTATTTGGATACCGGCAATTCGTAGAATATCTTCTTTATCGAATGTTGACCAATTTTGTATTTTCTCAATTATAGTGACTGGTAATCCTTCGTTTAATATTGTATTTAAATGTGGTCCACTGCTTGATGGGAAACCAATGGTTTGCCAAAGTGGATTATTCTGAACTTTATGGTTTGGTGTAAAAACTCGCATAAACATCTCTTTGGTCATTTGTCACTATTTGAATCAAACAAATAACTATGCACTAAATCTCACGATATAAATGTAGCCTTGGAATAATCAACTCCAATGGTTTGGCTTTGGGTTTATAGCGATGGACTATGGCATTGGCATCGTAGTTAGCAAGTCTACCTATCTTTGGTTGGTTACCGCCATAGTTAACATAAAATGCAATTATTGGCAGGGGACAAGCATATTGCACCTGTTTTTGTTGTTCCGCGTACCAGACTCGTGCAATGGGTTGTACTTTTACTGGACGCTTGATTTTTAAAACCACATCATCAGATAATTTTTTTATGTCGATAATTTCTTTAGCGACTAATGCTGCCCACTGTTCACGAGAATAGGGGGGAACTGCACGTCCTGCGTCATAGCTTTTTTCCAAACGTTGTAGGATTTGATCTTTTGTGACTTTATTGATGATATTTTTATTTGCCCAACCAAAGCGAACTGAATCGGGATTGAGAAGGGGAGTGATGGTTCTGTAAGCGTTTAAAGTTATCAAACCATGTAACTGACTGTGAACAAACTCAAACCGTTGTTCTTTATCTACCCCTGATTGCACAGTTACGATATGTTCAAGTTCTGCTTTCAACTTATTAATTTCCTCAATCAAAAGTAAAGCAGAGCGATATTGTTGTTGGTTTACCGAAAAACATAATACACCGGGAAGACGAACGGCAGCTTTACTGCTGATATTTTGGTTATTGTGATATATAAATAGCTTCTGGTAATGACTTAACCCTATATTTAATGCGTCATCATCGGTCATTTCATTAACAATTATTTCCGTTACTGGCTCATGTTCACTGCCTTTTTCTACATCAGGTAGAATAAACACATGAGCAGCCAACAGAAAATAGCTGTTTAATTGTTCACACAGTTGTCTCAACTTACTCTCTTGTTTTTGAAAACAACTATTCAAATCTTCAATTGATAAATATTTACTCATTTAAATAAGTTAATTAGTTACAACATACTTTTTATTATAGAATAAAAAAAGCAAATATCAAACTCACACGTTGTATTCAAAAGCAAAGCATGGAACTCACATACGTCGGATGCATATATAAGCACGACGGTTTTCGAATTTAAGCAACTACAGGTAGACGTGGTTATTTAAAAGTTGGCGGTTATCACAACTACCCAGTCATTACGCCTTTTAGCATTGTCGCTTTTAGGGAGCTTAGGCAGAATCTGTTTTTGTTTTGATTATGTCAACGATGATATATGAATTAATTTAATTAGAAATCAGAAGGAAGGGGTGATGAGACGAAAAACGGGATTTTTCTTTGATGAACATTGTTTTTGGCATAGTACTAGCGCGCATGTAACGACTCTACCTGTCGGTGGTTGGGTTCAACCTTCTTCTGGAACTGCACATGCTGAATCGTCGGAAACAAAAAGGCGGTTAAAAAATTTGATGGATGTATCAGGCTTGAGCCACTCTTTACACCTTTCTTCGGCATCGCCTATTGACGAGCAAACATTACGTAAAATTCATTCAGAAGAGTACCTGAAACGATTTAAGCAAGTCAGTGATAATGGTGGAGGAATGCTTGGTATAGCAGCCTCTCTGGGACCAGGAAGCTATGAAATTGCTAAGCTTTCAGCCAGCCTTGCTTGTGCGGCGGTGGAAGCAGTGCTTAGCGGTGAGCTTGATAATGCTTACAGCCTTTCTCGACCACCAGGTCATCATTGTTTACCTGATGAGCCAATGGGATTTTGTTTTCTAGCAAATATCCCATTAGCAATTGAACAGGCAAAAGCACGTTTTGATTTAAAACGCGTTGCGGTCATTGATTGGGATGTTCATCACGGTAATGGTACTCAGCATATTTATTGGGATCGTTCTGATGTTTTGACCATCTCGATGCATCAGGATGGTTGTTTCCCTCCAGGATACAGCGGTGAAGATGATATCGGGGAAGGGGAAGGGACAGGTTATAGCCTGAATATCCCACTACTTGCTGGAGCCGGACATAATAGCTATATCTATGCAATGACACAGATAGTACTTCCTGCGCTTGAACGTTTTAAACCGGAACTGATTATTGTCGCCTGTGGCTACGATGCGAATGCAGTGGATCCTTTGGCAAGGATGCAGCTCCATAGTGAAAGTTTTCGGGAGATGACCCAGCTAGTGCAACAGGCAGCAGATAGTTTATGCGACGGAAAATTAGTCGTTGTTCATGAAGGCGGATATGCAGAGTCTTATGTACCATTCTGTGGATTGGCTGTACTTGAACAGATGAGCGGCATTCGTACGGAAGTCAAAGATCCAATGTTAGATTTTATACGCTTGCAGCAGCCAAAAGCTGAGTTTGAGTTATTTCAACAGCAGCAGCTTGATAAACTTAAAGAAAAATTCGGTCTTTGAGCTTTGTTGCGTAGGTTTGTTCCGCATAGTTTGGAAGCAAACCTATTAAAGCTTCACCTTCATAACATATCAACGACACATCAATAAAATTTATCGAAATATTTTCTAATTGAAAAATATGTTTCATATAGCCGTACATTTAATACGCGGATAATGGCTATTTTATCAATTGGTTCTATTGACCAAAAATAGGTTTAATTTTGTTATCATAAACATCTTTATTTACATCGAAATTAACTGAGTTCAATATATGGAATAAGAAGTCCGATAAACAGGAACAGCATCATGCTGTTCCCGATCATAGTTATTTTATAATCAAGCAGGGCTAATTGTTGTGTCAATTACTTGGTAAAATGCATTTAGGGTATCTGAGATTGTCCAAACACCCAGTATAACGTGATAGCCTTGATAACCCTCGGGTAAGGTACATTTATTAATAACTCTATTGCCCGGCATTTTTTCTTGATAATCCTCAAAGCAGAAAGGTGTACTATTAAATTGCTCTCTGGTTAAAGGTTTATTGGGATCCCAATCAGGTTTGGTAATAAAATATTCCCAACTTGAGGTTTTGTGTTGAATCACAATTTCCCACCGGAACTCAATCTCACCGGCAGTAATAGGGATTTTTTTCCAACGATCTTCGGTTTGAACATCCAATTCGCCAAAATGACCAATGCCAGCGCTAGCAATATGGCCATCTTCCGGACCAGCTTGTGGAAAGCCTTTCTTAGCTTCAAGAGATTGAGGCTCATACTTGACCAACCCACAATCCGTATTTTGTTCATTTCCCTGTGCGGAACAAAGGAATGCACGACTTCCTGGGCTATCAATATAACCATGAGCCCATGCACCGTTAAATAAAGCGGTAATTATCGTAGCGGCTAAAGTCATCACTTTCACTTTATGTTTATACATAATAGCGTCCTCCACTTTACAGGATAATTTATCTACGACAAATAAAGCCCCAGGACTTTAATTATCAATTCTAGATAAATATAATATGATTATCCATTTCATAAATTGATTAACAATCTAATTATATTAAGTTATTGAAATTTTGTTTTAAATATGCCTGTTACTATTTTTTGTAATATAAAACAATATGATTTTCCTAATTTATTCGACATAGTAAATGATGGGAACGGTGTCATGCTGTTTCCATATTAGATATTAGATATTAGAGGGATTTGAGGTCCAATGGCGTGAAAATTACCTCGTATGGTCATGCGCTGGCAGCTTGAATGAAACTGGTCTACGCTATGATCAGAACTACATTTCGGTTATTGACATTAAAGGTAAATTAATCAGCCGTTATCGGGACTACTGGAATCCGCTGATTCTGTTATTTGCATTAGGCTGCATTAACAAACTAAAAGGAGATTATCATGCAGAATAATATTCTGGTTACAGGTGGTAAAGGAAAAACCGGAAGGTTGGTTAGTAAGTTACTGACACAAGATGGGATCGCGCATCGGATCGGTACCCGCACCCCTGAATCAGGTAATGAAATTGCCTTTGACTGGATGCGCCCTGATCTGGCCGAAGCCGCATTTTCTGGCATCAGGTCACTATATATTGTGGCCCCAACGAACACCAGTGATCATGGCTCAGTAGTACCACCATTGCTTGAAATAGCACTAGAAAAAGGGGTTCAATGTTTTGTGTTGCTCAGTGCATCGTCACTGGCCTCTGGTGCGCCAATGATGGGAAAAATTCACGCCTGGCTGGAAGTTAATGCGCCAGAATGGACAGTGTTACGTCCTACCTGGTTTATGCAGAACTTCTATGATCAACGGCATTTGGTAACAATAAGTGAAGAAAATGCTATCTACTCTGCAACGGGCGATGGCAAAGTGGGGTTCATTGACGCTCTTGATATTGCTCAGGCTGCTGTTTCTGCGTTAACATCAAATCGAACCATAAATAAAGATTTCATCCTTACAGGGCCCGAAACACTGAGTTATGGCGATATTGCTGCTGCACTGAGTAAAGCCTTAGGCCGCAAAATTAGTCACCGAAATCTAACGACCAGCGAATTGACCCGTCGGCTACAACAAAATGGACTGGATGAAACCTACTCAAAAATCCTTTCAGCAATGGATAGTGACATTGCATCAGGTACTGAAGACCACATTACAGATTGCGTCAAAGCATTAACAGGTCTGAATCCTTGTTCACTGGATATCTTTATTCAGCGGGAATGTCATCGTTGGAGATAATAATTTACCAATATATTACGGTTTAAAACAACCAATCTGTTCAAAACCGTAATATCTACTTAAATGCTACAATAATATGTTATTAATGTTTAATAACATAGAGATCTTTTGTCGACACGAAACCCAATGGACTCATATAATATCCACCAATATAAGGTTTGACTAATCTGACGCCGATATAGTAATAAACGGGAATTGCTGGTACATCTTTTGCCAAAATGTCTTCTGCTTGTTGAAAATATTTTCGATCATTTGTTTCTTTAGCTTTATTTATCAAATCATCATAAGCATGATTGCTATATAAGAATGTATTATTAGAACTATCAGTAACAAAGTTATTTAAAAACGAGGCAGGATTATCGTAATCAGCAATCCGTGCATATCTCACCATCTCAAAATTACCTTGACGAATAACATCCAACATGGCTTTTCGTTCTTGGTTCTGCAAAATAATATCTACATCCAAACTTTTTTTCCACATTGAAGTCGCCGCAATAGCAATCCGTTTATGCTCTTCTGACGTATTATAAAGAAGTTTAAATTTCAATGGGTTAGCTCTATTATAACCCGCTTCATTTAATAATTTCCTAGCTTTCTCAATTCTTGCTTGTTGTGTCCATGATGCATAATCAGGTTGCCCTAAATTCATTCCTCCAGTATTTGGTGGGGTATGATTATAAGCAGGCTCTTGGCCTTGCCCCAAAACTTTATTCGCTATAATCTCTTTATCTAAAGCCAAATTTAATGCCTGCCTGACTCTGAAATCATTAAAAGGTGCTTTTTGGTTATTAAGATCATAATAATAAACACCCAATGCTGGTGTGATATGAACTTGATTACCTAATTTTGCCTTTAAGGATTTAAATAAAATCGACGGGATATTCTTGGTGATATCAATTTCTCCGGCTAGATAACGATTGATATCTGCCGTTTCTGATGCTATTGGAAGGTAAGTAACTTTATTAATAACAGTATGAGCACTATCCCAATATTGTGAATTCCTGATACCCACAACTTTTTCATTAACAACCCATTCGGACAACTTAAATGGCCCACTACTGACAAATAGATCGGAATGAGTCCATTTTTCGCCATACTTTTCAACCGCTTTTTGGCTGATAGGTACCATAACAGGATAGGCCAACATCTGTAAAAAATAGGATACGGGTTGTTCTAACGTCACTTCCAACGTCAAATTATCCAGTGCTTTTACACCTAATTCATCGGTTTTTTTCTTGCCAGCAACAATATTTTTGGCATTGACTACGTGCATGTTTCCAAGATAACTGCCATACGGAGACGCAATTTTGGGATCAACTAAACGTCGCCAGCTAAAAACCACATCATGGGCAGTAATAGGGGAGCCATCAGACCACTTTATTCCTTTTCTTAGATGAAATAACCATACTTTATTATCTTTGGTTTCCCAACTGACCGCTAAATCAGGATTGATTTTTCCATCACTGCCCGCTCTGATTAATCCACTAAAAAAATCATGAATAATATTAAATTCAACATCATTTTCAACTTTATGAACATCAAGAGACACAGGTTCTGAACCATTATTGCGAACAATATCTTGATTAACTGATAATAATGTACCGGCTGGAATAATTGCGGCATGAGATAATGCCAGATTGCCAAATATAATACCTGTGAATAATGATATATTCCTTAATGTTTTATTCATCGTTTGTTCTCCAAGAGGATCTCATTTTGGGGCATCTATTTCAGGGAAATTAATTGTTTGATCATTAAGGTTTTTATGTAATCTTGCAAACCAAACCTCAGAATATTTATGATTATTTAAGATATTAAGTTAAAATTACGTGATTCTATTGAATACCCTATTTTGAATGTAAGAGGTATAACTATAATTAAGTATTAGCATAAAATACTTAGCGCTACTTCATCAATCATTAGCTTACAGTACCAAGTGGAATAATTACTGCATGAGATAATGTCAAGCCTCTAAATATAATTCCTGCGAATAAAGATATATTTTTTATTGTCTTTTCCATCGTAATTTCTCCAATAAGACTTCGTTTTTTAATATTGATATTGCAAATTGAGCAATCTTTGATATTAACTCGATTGTAAATAATCCTGCCGAGAAATAGCCCCAGAATCTTTTCTTCCAGTTAAAAAATCCTCGATCCTGCTCACAAATCGGCATATTTTCCTGAATAGGAGTGTCGAAAGTTACATCTATGTATCTAATTACTCTTTTATTTTTGTTATTTAATTGAAAAATTAACATCCACATAACAATTGAACATATTAAGTTATAGGTTATATTTTATATTATCCAATCCATCAGGAGGTAACCATGGCGGTACCAACGCTCAGGCATTTCATTAATAGTCAGTATGTTGAATCTAAGGGTTCCGAATATTTTGACCTAGTAAGCCCGGTCACAGGTGAAACCTATGCGCGTTCTCCTAACGCGACTGTAGCGGATGTTGATGAAGCTTATGCATCGGCTAAAGAGGCATTCAAGATCTGGGGGCGCAGCACACCGTCAGCACGTCAGCAGGCATTGCTGGCATTAGCCGAGGCGGTGGAAAAAAACGCTGAACGTCTGATCGAAGCGCAAAGCCGCAATACCGGGCAGCTCAAGCATCTGATTGCCTCTGAGGAAGTTGCGTCGTCAGTGGATCATATCCGTTTCTTCGCTGGCGCCGCCCGTTTTCTGGAAGGCAAAGCAACTGCTGAATATCTTTCTGATATGACGACCAGCATCCGGCGCGAACCCCTGGGCGTGGTGGGGCAAGTTACGCCGTGGAACTACCCGCTGATGATGGCAGTATGGAAGATAGCGCCTGCGCTGGCAGCGGGTAATACCGTGGTACTCAAACCGAGCGAGACCACGCCGGAAAGTACTCTGTTGCTGGCTGAACTGGCCGCTCCGTTCTTCCCGATAGGTGCATTCAACGTGGTGTTGGGTAATGCCAGCGCGGGTGCGCTGGTCGTTTCACACAAAACGCCAGCTATGGTTTCCATCACGGGCTCCGTGCGCGCAGGTTTGCAAGTTGCCTCTTCGGCGGCAGCTAATCTCACCAGAGCGCATTTGGAGCTAGGTGGCAAAGCGCCAGTGGTTGTTTTCGCCGATGCAGATATGGACAAAGCGGTGGAGACCATTGCTACCGCGGGGTATTTCAATGCGGGTCAGGATTGTACGGCAGCCTCGCGTGTGCTGGTACATGAATCTGTTTACGATACCTTCGTCGCCAAACTGGCGGCGGCAGCTAAAGCTACCCGCTTTGGCTATCCAGAAGATGAAGAGGCGCTGTATGGGCCGCTCAATAATGCTCGTCAGCTAGAGCAGGTCAAAGGGTTCATTGCGCGTTTGCCCGCGCATGCCTGTATCGAAACCGGAGGCCGTCAGGCCGAATGTTCGGGTTATTACTTTGAACCTACGGTAATTACCGGTCTGGAACAGCACGACGAAGCAATCCAGACCGAGATTTTCGGCCCGGTTATCACGGTGCAGAAGTTCCGCGATGAACAGGATGCCATAGAGAAAGCTAACGACGTGAAATACGGATTAGCCTCCAGTGTCTGGACCCGCGATCATGGCCGCGCATTGCGCCTGTCACGTGAACTCGATTTCGGTACCGTCTGGATTAACACCCATATTCCTCTTACGGCAGAAGCGCCGCACGGCGGCTTCAAGAGCTCAGGATATGGTAAAGATCTGTCGGCTTATGGCTTCGACGAATATACGCGTATCAAACACGTGATGAGTTCCAACGACTGACATAGGACATCCGTAATGATTCAGAATAGATCTCCACGCGACTTAGTGTCGCGTGCGCACCACGAGCTGTTTACTGACCGTGATGTAGGGGCGCTTGAGCGTTATTTCGCGCCGCATTTCATTGAACATTCCCCGTTGGTCAAGGATGGTCTTGCCGGATTGCGTGAGCTGGTCTGGGCACATCCTGAACTGCACCACGAAACGTATCGCGTATTGCAGGATGGTGATCTGGTCGCCATCCACGGTCGTTTTACGGGATTAGACGACTGGCCGTTGGTCGGTTTCGATCTGTACCGGGTTGCCGACGGCTTAATCGTAGAGCACTGGGACGGCCTGGTGCCGCAGGCTGCACCCAACGCCAGTGGTCGGACTCAGTTAGACGGCCCGACTGAAACAGGCCATGACCATGACCGAGAGAAGAATCGCGAGCTGGTGATCAACTTTTTTACACGTACCCTGATCGAGGGTCACTACGAAGAGTGTGGAAACTACACTAATGGTGAATTATTTCGCCAACACAGCCCCGATATTCCCGATGGTACGGCGGCAGTCATCTCATTTCTTAAGCAGCTCAGGGATAAAGGGCAGGGCCTGCATTACACTAAAATTCACCGTACGGTAGCCGATGGGCAGTTTGTTCTGACCCATTCGGAGGGGAGTATCGTCGGAGTGCGTCACAGCTACTTCGAGCTATGGCGCATTGAGAACGGCAAAGTGGCTGAACTTTGGGATGCAATCACCCCGGTACCGGAGGATGCAAAAGCGCTGCATCGCCACGGTATTTTTTAACGTTGATCGATACCCGGCGTGAAGCTTGCAGTCGCGCCGCAACCGGATGCCCATATAGGCAGATATGCGTTCATTGACGGTCCCTATGTAGATTATGTCTGCAACGGAGCCTGCACGATTACAATAGCCCACTTGGTACTCATCGTTGGGGATTTTGTCGGCGTTGCGGCCATCATCATCGAGCCAGTACAGGGCGAAGGTGGTTTCTATCCTGCGCCTCCTGAGCTGCTCAAAGCTCTGCGTGAGATCGCCGATTGCCACGGCATTGTACTTATCGCCGATGAGATCCAGACCGGTTTCGCGCGTACGGGCAAACTGTTTGCCATGGAGCATCATGAAGTTGTTGCCGATCTGACCACTATGGCGAAAGGTCTGGCGGGCGGTTTGCCACTGGCGGCTGTAACGGGACGTGCAGAGTTGATGGACGCTGTAGTGCCGGGTGGTCTGGGGGGAACTTATGGCGGTAACCCGGTGGCGATTGCGGCCGCCCATGCGGTGCTGGATGTGATCGAAGAAGAAAAGCTGAATGCGCGAGCGACACAGTTGGGAGACCAGCTAAAACAGCGTCTGCATGAACTGCGCCCGCGTGTCCCGCAGATCGCCGACGTGCGTGGGCTCGGGCTGATGATTGCGGTGGAGTTTAACCATGCGGACAGTCAGGAACCCGATGCCAGCTTTACCAACGCGGTACGTCAGAAAGCGCTGGAGCGTGGTCTGATCCTGCTGATGTGCGGTGTACATGGCAACGTGATCCGTTTTCTTCCGCCATTGACCATACAAAATGACGTTTTTAATGAAGCGCTCAACATTCTGGAGTCTGTTCTGCTCGATCTGACTGAACAAAATAGATAGAATCTGCTACCTCACAAGAGGGAGATAACAATGCACTGGTATTTAAACGTATTAAAGAGCTATGCATGTTTCAGGGGGCGAGCCAGGCGTAAGGAGTTCTGGTACTTTTTTCTGTTCCAGATCTTAGCTGTATTTATTATCTCTTTCCTTGAAAGCTACTTTGCCGTTGCCAATCCTGAAATTTATATGGGCTGGTTCAGCGCTATCTATCTGCTGCTCACGTTTTTGCCCGCGCTAGCAGTGAATGCCCGCCGCCTGCACGACATCAACTGTAGCGCTTGGTGGTTACTGCTGCATCTCATACCGTTTATCGGCACTATTATTCTGCTGATTCTCGCCGGTCTGAAAGGGAGCTCTGGCAGCAATAAATACAACTCAGATAGCCGGACTCACTCATAGGGAAACTCTCCAGGCCAGCAGGTGATTTCAAGATCATAACAGGAGTGTTGAAATGACAATGAATAGAAGAGCCTTTATCTCTACCGTCGCGACGCTCGCGGGGGCAGGAGTCCTTTCATCCGTACTTCCCAATTTATCCCTGCTCGCCCGGACCTTAACCGCGGCTGATGCTTCGGCCGTCAATGTTGATAAGCTCCGGCCGATACTGTTGGAGGATGCACAGCATAGAGCCAGCCGGTTGGGGCTGGACCCGCGTATATGGAGCTGGCATAAAGACGCTGCTGCTGACGCCATGCCAGCCAACTATTATGAAGCTTCTTTAGCTGACTGGCCTGCTTTTGGAAGCCTGCCTGGAGACCAGAACTGCGAGGTTGTGGTTATCGGCGGTGGGTTGCTGGGTGCTTCTACAGCATTGCATCTTGCTGAAGCGGGAGTGGACGTGATTCTGGTTGAAAAGGATAACATTGGTTCAGGCGCTTCTGGCCGCAACGGGGGACAGATAACCCCTGGGCTTGCACGCTGGGAAGCTGAAAACATTCTGGAAAAATTTTCATTCGATGAGGCTAAACGCTTGTGGCGTTTTGCTTCTGTTGAAGCGATGAATCTCGTGGATGAACTCCGTGAGCGTTATAGTTTCGAATGTGACCGCAAATATGGTCATATCACTGTTGCGGTGCACGCAGGCCACATGGGGCCGCTGGTGGCTAATGCCGATGCCCGGCGCCAACTGGGAGATACGGCGATGAAGGTTATCGGACCGCACGAATTGCAGGAGGAGTATGTGCGTTCGGGTATCTACCACGGAGCAAATATCGACAGTATCGGTGGGCAGGTCCAGCCTTTGGCACTGTTGCGTGGTCTGGTTTATGGTTTCGCCAGACTGGGTGGGAGAATCTATGACAGCACGAAGGTGAAGGGCATCAGGCAAGATACTGATTGCACCGTCGTAGAAACTGAGCGGGGGACTATCAGGGCAAGTAAAGCCGTGGTGTTGGGTGTGCATGGCTCCACAGGTGAGTTTATCTCCGGCCCTTCCACCACGGTGCCTTTTTTCTCCTACGTGGCGGTAACGCCGCCGTTGCCAGTGGATGTCAAAGAGCTGATCCCGTCAAATCTGCCGGTTTACGATACACAGTTACAAGTCGACTACTATCGTGCCGTGCGCAACAACCGCCTACTGTTCGGTGGACAGGGGACTGGCAATTCCTGGTCACCGCGTGATGTGAACAGCTATCTGCTTGGGCGTATCAGAACCGTGTTCCCGCAGTTGGAAAAAGCCGAACTGGAATATTCCTGGGGCGGGATCAGCGATCTGACCCTGAACGGTGCCACCGATGCCCGCAAGAGCGGTGACAGAGTACCCGTGTATATGGTACATGGCTGGAATGGTCATGGCGTGGCGCAGACGGTGCGCATTGGCAAAGCTATCAGCGACGATCTGACCAGACGCAACGACGACTTTACTATGCTCACCTCCATTGACCACGCGAGCATCCCGCTGGGTTCCTATCTCTCTCCGGTAGCCATTCCGTTGGCTAAGAGTATTCTGGGAGTGATAAGCACGCTTAATCCGGCAGACATAGTTTCGTTCTGAGCATTGCCTCACCAATATGTCTTATGCGAGCACTTCTGGAGTAACTCTCTATAAGTATTCTGTGTTTCACTAAGCAATTATTGATAACGTTACCGCATGATCTGGGTCAATAAATCTCTCAAATTG
The DNA here is from genome assembly GCF_035181445.1 of Photorhabdus africana. NCBI lineage: Bacteria > Pseudomonadati > Pseudomonadota > Gammaproteobacteria > Enterobacterales > Morganellaceae > Photorhabdus > Photorhabdus africana. Next base: position 83,075 of record NZ_JAXBVE010000007.1, on the reverse strand, counting down.
CCCCTGTAATAGCGCTACACAATGAGGAATATCAAATGGACCGTATGCTAGAAGGTAAGGTTGTGATTGTCACTGGCGGCGCAAGTGGCATCGGAGCTGGCATTGCTTTGGCGGCGGCGCGTCATGGCGCAGCCACCGTAATTATCGGCGATATCACGGATCAGCCCCGAGAGGGAGGAACACCAGTATTCCAGCGTCTCCGTGCGCTTGGTACACAAGCCATATTCCACCGGTGTGATGTTACCTCTCGAAGCGAAATGGATGCATTGGTCGATATCGCTACACCGTTCGGCGGTGTTGATTTGATGGCTTGCAATGCAGGAATTGCATTAGCTACCGATGGTCCACAGATTAATGCGGACGATTTTCACAAGCTGCTTACGGTCAACCTTGATGGCGTTTTATTTGGCGCACAGGCGGCGGCTGAACAGATGATAAAACTGGGCAAACGCGGAAGTATTGTGGCAACGTCAAGTATGGGGTCCATTAGGACAGGACAACTTACAACCGCCTATTCCACTAGCAAAGCCGGCGTGAATATGATGGTGGCCGCATTGGCCGATGCTTTTGGGCCGTCAGGTATTCGTGTTAATGCAGTATGCCCAGGACTGATCAATACAGCACTTCCTCTTTCCTCGCCGGAAGTCGCGAAAATGTTTGACGGGTTACGGGAAAGAATGCCACTCCGAAGATTGGGAGAGCCAGAAGAGGTAGGAAATGCGGTTGTGTGGTTAGGATCAGATCTCGCGTCGTTTATAACCGGCGTATCACTGCTAGTCGATGGCGGGCAAACGGTAGTACTGTGAGAACCCGCATTTTTGCGCAGTGGGTATATTCCAAAGGAGGGTAGGGAAAAATGGCTGTTTTTCAATTACATACTGGACTTTTTTATATAAAATCAACAGAACCGAACATTTTCGCCAGTTTTACCAATTGAACAATTTCATCATTGGAGGCGCCATTTCTGAGGATATCCAGTACCGTCGTGGATTCAGCCAGATCGATACCAAGATTAAATGTCTTGATTTTACGGAGGAAAAAACTGCACTTTTTTACGCCACTGACTGGACCTAGGTTAGCCAGCATTTCTGGAACACCTTTTAAATATCCCTTATTGCTAGTTTTTTTATTTACCGAAAACTGAAATACAGGGTATAAATTCTCTATTCCCCAATTTAATACAATGAGTTTATGATTTTCACCATACTTATTTACTGTCGGGCGGGTCACTCCTAATATATCAGCAACCTTACTGGACTTATAAACACCACCGTATTCCCCAAGATGGGCAAGAAAAGCGTTTCTAGTTTCGATAAACTCCTCGTGTTCCTTCTTTTCCGGTGTGATATTTGTCACTATTTCAATATAGTTAGCTCGTCCTTTGACTTCTGTCCAAAATTCATCATCAGGTAGAGTTAACAACTGAGAAATACTCTCTGAATCTTTGTTTTTAAGCACATTAATAAAATGATCAGCAAGATTGATGATACGTGCTTTGACCAGTTCAGATTGATCAAATCCGCTTTTCAGTTTTACTGCCAGAGCATTGAGCTCTTTCGTCGTTGTCCCCATAGAGTTACCTCAATTATTTTTGTCATTTTTAAAAATGAGCATACATGAAATGGTAAGATTTTGGCACCTAATGGTCTTAATCGTTTGTGGAAAAACCTCAGCCGAGCTCCTTAGTGCAAGCATTATTTCTCAGCACTCTTTCCACAAATCAGAATAAATAATATTATCATCTAAACTTAAACTAAATTCATAAAAAGGATCATCGAAAAAATAAGAGGTATATATGCACAGCCAAATTAATTCATTGCCCCAATATATGTTAGCTATCAGTATCATTAAGCCCGGAGGCCCGGAGAAATTGCATTTGGTTCAGGTTCCGTTGCCGCGGCCAGGAAAAGGTTACTTGTTAGTAAAAGTGGCGGCGGCGGGTGTGAATCGGCCTGATATATTTCAGAGAATGGGTTCTTATCCACCACCACCTGATGCATCGCCATTACCGGGGTTAGAAATTGCAGGAGAGGTGGTTGCCAAAGGTGAAGGTTGTGAACGCTGGAACCTTGGCGATAAAGTTTGTGCCCTTGTTGCCGGTGGCGGTTATGCCGAATATTGTCTGGTACATGACTCCGTTGCTTTACCCATCTATGGCTTGGATTTTGTTCAGGCAGCCGCATTGCCAGAAAACTTTTTTACCGTCTGGGCAAATGTTTTTCAGACTGGCAAGTTGAAACAAGGAGAAAATTTGCTGATTCACGGTGGTACTTCTGGGATAGGCAGTGTCACTATTATGTTAGCAAAAGCCTTTGGTGCCAAAGTTATTACTACCGTCGGCTCTGATGAGAAAGCCAAAGTTGCACACAGTTTAGGTGCTGACTTTGTTATTAATTACCATAAAGAAGATTTCGTTGATCGGGTATTGAAAATCACAGGTAATCATGGAGTTGATATGGTTGTTGATTTAATCGGTGGTGATTATGTCAATAAAAACTATAAGGTTGCTGCTAAATTCGGGAGAATTATTCAGATTGGTATGATGAAAGGAAACCCTGAAAATCTTAATCTGATGCCCTTAATGCTAAAACGTCTGACTCACACAGGTTCTACATTACGTTCTCGCAGTGTAGAAGAAAAAGCAGAGATAGCCAAAGAGTTAGAAAAACAGGTCTGGCCATTATTGAAATCAGGAAAAGTCAGTCCATTAATTTGTAAAGTATTTGATCTGAAAGATGCTGCTGATGCGCATCGAATGATGGAAGCCGGTGATGTTATCGGCAAGGTTATGCTGGTAAATGTATCATCTTAATAGTACTTTTGCTTAAATCAGGGCTATTTTAACTTGTAGCCCTGCATTCTATCTACTAACCTCTTCGCGTTAGAATAAACCATTATGGTTAATAAGGTTAATGACAAATAAATCTCTATTTTTTGATTGGTTTTTATTCGTTCTTTGTCCTCGCGCACAAAATCAGAATTTATATTTAACGTCATTGTTAATATTTTAACAAATATAGTCTATATCTATTAACAAATGATCGTTTATAGATATGTTAATGATTAATCTATTACACCTGATAGATTTTTCTGAACATCTATAATAATGAGGTATGACCAGCTATTGGTAAGTTAGGTGGCATACAATTTTCTGTCTGCCTATCAGAGGATTATAGTAATTTCATTAATAAATAAAGAATTTTAGAATCTCTCTGTTGCTGACAGCCGTTTTTGTTAGTTGGAAAAGGGTATGTAATTATGACTAAGCAGTTTACTTCGCACTTAAACATTGATGCGTTGTTTTTAGGCCCTAAATCAGAAAATACGGTTTTTTTTAGAGAAATGATGGAATATGCCGTAAATGAGCACATGCACTGGCGTTCTGATTTTCACCCAGAAGATCCCGCCTTGGTAACTTCAATTGATCGTTATGCACCTAATTATAGAGAAACCCTCTATCGGACAGAGGGTATTCTGAACCAGCTATCTGCCAAACTGAAAAACACCTCTGTTCCCTGGTTTTCTCCTCGTTATATGGGGCATATGAATGCCGATACCTTGATGGTTTCTAATCTCGCTTATGTCATGGCTATGATGTACAACCCGAACAATTGTGCCCACGAATCATCACCGACAACAACGGAGCTAGAAATTGAAGCAGGGCTAGATTTATGTCAGATGTTTGGTTATGACCCTCGCCGAGCCTGGGGACATATCACATCGGGAGGAACTGTCGCCAATTATGAAGGGCTATGGGTTGCGCGTAATTTAAAAACCATGCCTCTTGCCATTGCACAACACCCGCAATCCAGTGATTTAGTTGCAAATAAATCAGAACAACAACTGTTGAATATGTCGTCATCAGCCATTCTGGATTTAACAGATGAATTAAAAAAGCGCGGCATTTTCGAAGAAGTTCGTGAACTTTCTTGCCGTGGTGTTGGGATAAAACAGGGAATGTTTGGCAAAGTCTTGGTTCCACAGTCGAAACATTATTCATGGATGAAAGCAATGGATGTTCTAGGGATGGGTCAACAGCATATTGTGCCATTGCCGGTCGATGAAAATTATCGTACCGATGTTGAAAAAATGCGTGAAATTACGTTCAGTCTGATAGAGCAGGGAGAACCTATTCTAGCGATGGTAACCGTAGTTGGAACTACAGAAGTGGGTGCCATTGATCGAGTTGATGAAGTTATTGCGTTGCGTAAAGAATGTGAAGAGCGTTATGGCGTCTCATTTTATGTGCATATTGATGCTGCTTATGCAGGTTATGCCAGCGCAATGTTCCTTAACGAGCGAGGAGAGTTTATGGAATATGATGAACTTATCCGCCGTTATCGTGAATTGGCAATCATTCCGGAAGATATTATTTGGCCTAAACCTGAAATTTACCAAAGTTTCCGGGCCATGTGTCAGGCTGATTCAATCACCGTAGATCCTCACAAAGTTGGATTTATTCAATATGCCGCCGGTGCGGTATGTATGAAAGATAAGCGTATTGTTGACCTCATTTCCTACCGTGCAGCTTATGTTTTTGAAGATGTTGATACTCAACAGGATCAAGCCGTTAACCGGCGTGTCGTGCTCGGTGCTTCTATTATGGAGGGATCTAAAGCCGGAGCTATCGCCGCCGCAATTTGGGCTGCGCATCGATTGGTTCCACTTAATATCAGTGGCTACGGAAAAGTCATTGCTGCCGGTATTGTGACAGCCAATTGGATGGTTAAAAAACTTTTAACCACAGAACCATTGGTTGTTGATAAACGCCGGTTTGAAATTCATGCCATGCCGAATCCTGATTTCCATATGGTCAATTTTACTTTTAAAGAGCAAGGAAATGATGACTTAATGCATCATAACCGTCTTAATAAACGGATGTACGAAATTTGTTCATATGCCTCTGGACGTACTTATACTAATGATTTTTTGACTTCTTCCACCTCCCTTAGTTATGAAGAGTATGGTGATACTCCTTGGCATTATGTTGAAAGTTGCGGTTTTGACCAAGAAGAATGGCAGAAAGTCCACCGTTTATATGTCTTACGGTCTGCTGTGATGACTCATTGTTTACGTAATGCTGACGATTTTGACGAGTATTGGGAAAGGCTCCAGAAAATTTTTATTCACAAACTGACTCAGGTTGTTGATGAAGAAGAAAAAAAGAAAGTGGCCTGATTTTCTATTATTAAATATTTGCTATTGATTCGAAGGGAAAAAACGTGAAGAACCGTACTTTTGGCAGTACTTTTATCATAGCAGGAACAACCATCGGCGCTGGTATGTTGGCCATGCCATTAGCCACCGCCGGTGTAGGATTTGGTGTAAGTTTGATCATGTTGGTTGGCTTGTGGGTTTTGATGAGCTACACCGCATTATTGCTGGTTGAAACTTACCAATATGAATCACCTGATACGGGGTTAGGGACACTTGCTCAACGTTATCTTGGCAACAGCGGTAAAATGTTAGCCGGTTTCAGCATGATGTTTCTAATGTATGCATTAACATCAGCCTACATTAGTGGCGCCGGGGAATTACTGACAGTCAGCCTCAACAAATGGCTTAATCTATCTCTTCCTGCCTCAGTAGGTGTTATCCTGTTTACCGTGATTGGTGGAGGAGTTGTTTGCATTGGTACCCGTTCAGTAGATATGGTTAACCGAGTTATTTTTGGTGCAAAAATTATTTTCCTGGTATTGATGTTGGGGATGATGATGCCGCATGTTCAGCATATTAACTTACTGACCATGCCATTAGAACAAGGATTAATACTATCTTCAATTCCTGTGATATTCACCTCGTTTGGTTTTCACGGTAGTGTGCCCAGTATTGTGAAATATATGGATGGCGATATCCGTCGACTCCGCTGGGTGTTTATCATCGGCAGCGCAATTCCGCTAATTGCTTATATTCTCTGGCAATTGGCGACACTCGGAAGTATTCATTCCAGCACATTCGTCAATATTTTAGCTGAAAACGCAGGGTTGAATGGCTTATTACACAGCATTCGCGAAGTTGTTGCTTCACCGAAAACGGAGCTTGCAGTGCAAATGTTTGCCAACCTGGCGCTCGCAACCTCATTCCTCGGTGTCACACTTGGCCTGTTTGATTTTCTGGGTGATCTATTTAAACGCAAAAATAGCGTAGCTGGGCGTATGCAAACTGGTTTGTTAACTTTCGTTCCGCCGTTGATTTTCGCGCTATTTTACCCAAAAGGATTTGTGATGGCGTTAGGATATGCCGCGGTCGCACTATCAATTTTGGCGTTAGTATTGCCTAGCCTCCTGGCATATAAATCCCGCCAGCAAAATGAACGCCGATATCGGGTACCTGGCGGTAACGCAGTACTATTACTGGTATTTTCCTGCGGTATTGCAGTAATAGCAATCCAAATTGGCATAGTCAGTGGAATGTTGCCGAAAGTAGGGTGAATACAGGGTTATCGAAGACAGGTTATTTTTTTGATCCAAATAAGTTCTCTTTTGACCTAAAGCGTATTCTCTGACAGACTGCTAGCATAATAGACCTATTAGCGGAGGCAATTATGAATCATACCCGTTACGAAACTGATGTGGTTGCTTGGGCAAATGAACAAGCAACGTTATTACGTGCCGGTAAATTCTCTGAGATTGATATAGCCAATATTGCTGAGGAGATCGAAGACGTGGGCAAGAGTGAACAGCGTGAGTTGGCTAGCCGCATGGCAGTATTAATTGCTCGCTTATTAAAATGGAAATACCAGCCAAGCCATAGAGGAACAAGTTGGGAAAGGACCATTAAAGCGCAAAGAAAAGAGATTCTTTATGGTTTAAAGGAATCTCCTAGCTTAAAGACAAAGTTAAATGATTCAGACTGGGTTGATGTTGTTTGGTCTAAAGCCGTTGCCTCAGCAATGAACGAAACCGGGTTAGACGTGTTTCCCGACGTATGCATTTGGGGTATGTACCAGATACTGTCCCCTGAATTTTATCCTGATTAGCAAAAATCTATATGAATATATACCCTATGGATTTCAAGATGCATCGCGACGGCAAGGGCGTGAATCCCCGGGAGCATAGGTAACTATGTGACCGGGGTGAGCGAGTGCAGCCAACAAAGAGGCAACTTGAAGGATAACGGGTATATAAGGAGTTGGATCATGGCGAAAGAACTATTTACTGCCACAGTAAAATCTGTAGCTGGATTGAAAGTTGAATGTACATCAAGAGATTTCTCCTTTTATTTGGATGAACCGCGTAATTTAGGTGGTACTGATCAGGGGATGAATCCCGTTGAAGCTTTACTCTGTTCTCTCGGGGCCTGCAAATGTATCGTAGCAAAGGCTTTTGCTAAACTGCACAAAATTAACTTAATTGATATTCACGTTAAGCTGGAGGGTGAGCTTGATACTGATGGTTTCACTGGTAGAAATAAACAAGCGAAATTAGGTTTCTCCAAAATTGTGACAAAATTTCATATTAACGCTGATAATAGTGAAGAAGAAATTCATGCCTTTGTCGACTTTATTAATAAAACCTGCCCAGTTCACGACACTATCGAGAATGCACCAATTTTTGTCACTGAAATATATTGTGAATAAGATAAATACTAAGTTGAAATAATTCCGAAAATGACAGATTGTCTAAGTTAATTTAAAAAATCCTCTACAGTGAAGTGGAGGATTTTATTATAGCGTTAGGAAATCAATGTTTATCTGTATTTTTACCCCATGATAATGGCATAAAAATCAATTACTATTGTTTAATAATGTAAACCGTAGTTATATTACAACTCGCATTTTCTATGCCAACTTTAATATTTAAACCCTGTGCATAAGCTTGGCTTAATAGTTTGTTAATGTTATCAGAGCTTGAACCTGACCAAATATAACCTGGTCTTCCACAGTTACCAACTAAGCCTCCACTGAATGTATAAAGATAATGTGCAGGATTGTCCCAATCAGCTTTAATTTCTGCAACTCTAACAATGCCACTATTTGTTTCTGCTGAGAATACAGGGGCACTAATCATACCAATTAAAATAAATAACATAGATATCAATTTTTTCATAACTTACTCCTGATTTAATTATATAAAGAAGGTTTGACATGTTTGAAGTGTAGATTATGAAAATAATATTTGCATCAACTTCATATTAATATAATAGGTGACTCTCCTGATAAATAACGCTAGAAGTTTTTTCATTAAAATTCAGTAATTGATAAAAACAACATGGTAATTTTTATCTATAAAAATAACGGCAACATTGTTTAAAATAATAAAAATATCTACCATATTTCAGATCCATTTTCATATTAAATTATTTATATCAAAATAATTTTAACGATGAAAATAAAATTGTTAATAATAAATCTCATTAAAATAACAATGAGTAATTATTTACTTGGTGACCATATTTTACTATGACTTTCTATACTGGACTCTAAGAAGGAAAATTTTCAACAAGTCACTTGTATTAATAAATTTTTTAAATTAGCAGTATTTATTTCTGGCGTATTCAATTACACTATTAAATAGTTATCATACATATTAATCATTCAAGGAAAGGACTTCATCGATATGAATAAATCATTGTGCAATTTAGAATTAGCATTAAAATCTTATTTAAGTATAGGAAATGAGGTCGTATCTGATAACCTTTTAGCAGTACTTAAAAGCACTTGTGGCAATTACCAGTCATCAGTAAAAAAATTTATAGAATTACTTAAATATATTCAAAATAATAATATTTATACGACTTCATTTAATGAATTAGTTGCGCTTCATGAAGTTGTAGCCCCACATGATTGCGCTGTCGTTTCTATGCTATCAATTCATTTTAATTTAACCATCGGCACTATCGCTAACTTAGGAGCACAAACTCCATATGTGGAAGATCTTTACCAAAAACTTTGTTCAGGTCGTGCCATTGGAGTATATCTGGCGACTGAACTGGTTCACGGGAATGATCTAATTGCACTTGAAACACAGGCTAATTACCTCCCGGAAAAAGGGGTGTTCATGTTAAATTCACCTAGCCAAAATGCATATAAATTTATGCCTAATACCATACCTTGTGAATTACCCAAAGTGGCTGTAGTTTTCGCTCAGTTAAATATATCAGGAAAGAAATATGGTATTTTCCCATTTCTTCTTCCTCTGTCCGTAAATGGAAAATTAACTCCCGGAGTTAAAATTACTCCACTTGGTGATAAACCAGGGTTTTATTTAGATAACGCAATCACTTCATTTGATAATGTCGAAATTCCCTTTGAAGGACTCCTTGCGGGCAATATGATAACCCTGACCAAGGAGGGTAAAATATCATTGCATACTAAAGCAGTAAGAGAAAGATTCTCGTTAATTACAAATAGAATACATTCAGGGAAATTATGCATGGCAATGAGTTCAGTTACATTAGCCAAATCAGCACTCCATATAACGAGTACATATGGAAATAAACGGCAAACATTCGGCTATTCAGGGGCTATGCCAATAATGCATTATTCTCATTTCAAAGAGGGTATTGCCTGGGATACCTTGAGCACAATCACTCACGCGTTATACTTAAAAGAGTTAACAAAAAAAGTTTCAGTTATATTATCAGAGTCAGTTAAAAATTTTAAGTTTTCAGATGATCTACTTATTGAATTTATTACTATAAAATCCCTGTGTACATGGCGTACACAAGAAATATTAATTAATTGCCGTGAACGTTGCGGCGCACAGGGCTTATTTACGATTAACAAAATATCCAGTTATTTGATATCTAATTTTGGTTCAATTACTGCGGAAGGTGATAATCTTGTATTATCACTAAAAGCCGGAGGGATGATCATTCTCAATAAAATGAAAGAAATAGACAAAAAATTCTTCCGAAATGACTTATTTTTCATTTTAAATGGTTATATGAGTTTTTTATATAAAAAACTAAATAAATTAATAACGAGTGACAAGAAAAGAGTAAATTTAGATATACTTAATAATCATAGTAAGGATTTTCTAGAATTAAGCCAGACATATGCGATTTTATCTGTGGTGACGACAACTATTGATACATATTACAATGATGATGATCTTTATATGATCATCGAAGGTTATCTTCTCGATTGGATTCATCGTACCATGAGCAACCTCCTGAAAAGTGAAATAATCAATTTACAGGAATCTCAAAAAATAGATGAGAGACGCATTGAATATATACGCCAGAATGCAGATAGAATAAATGAATATATTTCAAGTTTTGGCGTGGATAAAATTGGAATCGAAACGCCGATATCCAGTGATGATTATATTTCCTGGTATGCAAATAATCACCATCAGTTAAACCATAAAATAAGTCTGGATAATGTTGTAAATATATAGAAAAATTCGGTGACCTGCTAGAAGGTCACCATTAATGATTGCTTTAACAATTTTTCTGGCGCATAAATCGACTGGGATGCCGTGCGCCAGCTCACTATTATTAGTGAACTTCTAACTTCTTTAGGATGGGCTCCTAAAATTCATCTTCTCTTTTAGGGGTCTGAAGCCCAACCGTACGAAAACGTACGTTAAGTGTATTTTTTGAACAATTTGGTGTGGCTATGGGCTTGCAGCCTGGGGTTGTACGCCCATAACGACGTAACTAGATCAGCTCATGAAACGCGATAAATCATACGCTAAGCCTCGCGCACGATTTAAATAGTTGATGGGCGACCCACCCATCTCAACGATTTTCTCGGGTATGCCACAGCCGTAGCACGTAGACGATAGAATCAAGAATCTCGTAACGAACCTCGTACTCTCCAACCAAAATCCGCCTAACCTCACGTGGTTCAAATTGGAACAATTGCTCTCCAACACGCGGATTACTTAGCAGAATGGTCGGGGATTGAGTCAACGAATGTATCGCCCTCGCCGCCGCGGACTTGTTAGCCAGAGCTAAAAATTCATACAAGCGCGCCAAATCTGATAGTGCCTTGCTGGTCCACTTAAGTTCCATCAACGCGGCACAGACAACGGTTGGTCGGTACCAAGGCTATCTGTCCAGGCTTGCACTGCCTGATGATCAATAACCCGGCCAGCATCCACATCTGCCAGAGCCTCCAGAGTAAGGCGATCTCGCTCTTCTTCCTGAGCTATCCATGCGGAAAGTGCCTGTTTCATGATCCAACCCCGTGAACGTTCAAGTCGGGCTGCCATCTGGTCAACCTTGTCGGCCATCGGTAGTGGCACGTGTGCTGTCAGTACCTTAGTTGTTGCTTGTGTCATGTTGCTCTTCATTTACCGACTCCTGATGATTTATTTGATTCAAAGCTAATCATAGTGATTTTTCCAAAATCAATCAAGGTAGTGTCAGCTTGGATTATACCTTTATGGATACGATCACCCTATCCGCTACAGCCATATAACGATGGGTTCCAGTTCTGGTGCTTCAAGGTTGAGCTGACTTAATTGGCGATTAACCTTCCGGCGGTTGAATCGGACAGTATCCAGATCATCTATCAATGGGCGAATTTTTCTGACGGGCGTTGTGCCATCAGCATGAATAATCACATTGAACAATGCCAGTGTTTTAGTCATTTCATCTTCTGGTATAGCACCAGGCATTCTGTTTCCGGCCAGACAAAATGGGGACTTCAGGTGAGAGTTTTCAAGAACTTTTTCGATGCGGATATCATGGAGCCAGTGTTCGAAAAAGTTGTACTCGTAGATAAAACGGTCACCGGCATCAAATTCAAAATCATCAATTGTAATTTTGTAGGGATTATCCGGAAACCCGATCCCACCCTCGTAGGAAATGCCATAATTTTTGCCCTAAATACGGAATTGATGCAGGTGATCATCCTGCCATCCTTGCGCGATCTGAATGATATAGTGAAAAGCAGCTAAGGAAGTCCCGCCTGATAATCTGAATCGGCGCCAAACCATTGGACTGATATCCCGGAGAGCAACTTTCACGACGTAGGTTTTCATGGTAGGGGCCTGATGAAAAACGTGCTTAATTGCTCATTCTATCGCCGAATTAACACAGTGCCCCACAGATTTTTACGCTCTCGGCACTAACCTAACAAAAAGGATCTCAATAAGATTTTTTGCATTAAGATCTAATCATAACTTTAGTCGGTCAGCAAGGCGTGCCAATAAGTCCATCCTCTCATGAAAAATTGCCACTATTAACGCAGGAGAATCTTTGCGTGGCAAACAAAATACATAGTGATGTTCACAACGCGCCATGCGCAATGCTGGAAAGAATTCGCTCATATCCTTGAAAGATCCTTTGCCGCAAGCGAGACGTCCAATACCTTGTTTCAGGGTAGTGATGTAATGGTGTACCTGAGCATCCCCCCATTGCTTACGTGTATAACTAATAATTGCGCGCAAATCGGCTTCAGAGGCTTCTGTTAGTACATAGTCCATTAATCGCGTCCGTTCTTGGCAAGTTCTTCATTAAGAATTTCGTCGATGCTTTTTTTGGATACCTTGCCTTCCATCCCTTCACTGATCCGCGTATTTAACAAGACTTTCAATTCTTGCCATGCTTGATCACTATCGGTCATGTCAGGGAACAAACGTTCGAGTGTATATTGCTTGATTGTCTTGCCATGCAAGGCTGCCAGCGCTTTCAAACTTTTGTGTTGTTGATCGGTTATATCAATAGTTAAACGGCTCATAGTTTATTCTCCTTATGAATTCACCCACAAACCCACATTAGCACATATGATGTCTTATAGCTATTTATGGGGCCACCTCAGCGAAATTTCATCAGATGCTTAATTGAGCTAGGCCGAGAAGAAGGTAAACTGGAAACGGCTCGTGCTTTATTACGGCATGGCGTAAGTTTGGACATTATTGTCACCAATACCGGACTGAGCCGGGATAAAATTGAAATGTTAAAGCATTAAATTCATCTTCTCTTTTATAGCAAAATGCCGATATTCAAGATCGGCATTTTTGTTATTAAACTCAAGTGGTCAGTAATTCAATATTATGTTTCAGATCCATTTTTCTCCTTAGTTAATTTATCAGCCATTTCTTTAGCAAACTAATTATCGCTATCAGCATTTTTTAGTCCCTGATCGATAACTTGCTTATGATAACCAATCCGTATTTCTGTCATGAATGTTGTACGATTAAAGGGGTTGATATCGTACTATTTATATGAGACAACTTTATCCGAGATCCAACCGCAGTGACGAAATTCATTTTCACTATCCGGTCAGCGATCCTCATATATACCTTATGGATTTCAAGATGCATCGCGACGGCAAGGGAGAGAATCCCCGGGAGCATAGGTAACTATGTGACCGGGGTGAACGAGTGCAGCCAACAAAGAGGCAACTTGAAAGATGACGGGTATAGACATGATTTGCGTGGGATCAAGATAATGACTCATCATACAAACCAAGCTGCCAATAAAAGTAAAAGACTCACTGTTTTAACGGATGCGAAGCAATTCGCCCTGAATACGCTTCCTGATTTTGATGAAGTCCCACAGTTGGAATTTCTGTCGCTGTCAACACGCTTTTTTCTGTTTCGCTTTGTCTGATATGGAAAGCGATTATGCATTTGTGATTAGTCGCTACTTCCGTCATGCTACCCCAGTTGCCAACCATGAATATTACACTCAACGTAAACTAATCGCAGAATTGTTTGGATATTCTCTATGGTCTGAGAAATTCAGGCAGCAATTCTCACAACGGCCCCTCGCCGAATATCCGGGTGCCACGCTACTGAAACACCTGCGCTCGTTCCAGCTAATACTCGATACTGATAGAAAGCTAGTCGGTCTACATTTTATTTTTAGAAGGATGAAAGTAAATGTCTTATATTCAATCGCATTTGAAGGGAGGGTGTTGGTTTACCCTCGGTGACAGTATAACTGAAAGAGGGTGGTATCAACCAATAGTGACTAAAAATTTAGGCCTAAAAGAGTGGAAAAACTACGGAATAGGGGGAACATGCATAGCCCAAAAAGATAAAGATGACAATTCAGCCATTTGTTTAAGATATGAAAAAATGGGAAGCAATCCAGATATTATTACAATATGGGGAGGGGTAAATGATTTTGGATTTGACTTTGGATCCTATGGTGGAGTGGAAATAGGTGGTTATAAAGACAATACTCCCTTGACATTTATTGGCGGCATGAAGTTATTAATGACTGGAATGATCAAAAAATATCCTCTAGCGAGAATAGGGTTTATTATAACAACGCCAATATCAGTACAAAGAGGTATGAACAGTAAAAACGCCAAAGGGTACTATTTGTCTGACTATTGCCGCGTTTGTCGAGAAATTTGTGAAAAATACTCTATCCCATATCTGGATTTGCTAAAGCAATCTGGATTCAATGAAGGAAATATCGATATTATGACCAGCAATAGTTTGGGCACAGTGTCCGATGGTTTGCACCCATCAAAAATAGGTATGGCCAGGATTGCCCCAAAAATTTCAAACTTCATTTTATCTATTTAAGAGACAAAGAATGAGAATATTAACCATAGATTTATTAAAGATCGTTTCTATATTTTTCGTTGTAATTTCTCACGTTACTTTATTTTTCCTGTTGCGCAATGATAATGACGTGGTTTTGTATTTTTTTAGGCAAATTGGTCAGTTAGGGGTCTCGTTGTTTTTTATGTGCAGTGGCTATTTCTTACTAAATAACAAGCATGAAAAACAGGTGGATTACATCATTAATAAAGCCAAAGGGATATTAGCTGTATTGTTGTTTTGGCTTATCTTTTATTATCTGTATGACACATATTTTATCAGCAAATTTACAACAGTGCCTACTGTTAACTTTTTAAATTATGTTAATGTTAGCAGAACCACATCAGATGCTACCCATTTATGGTTTATATTTGCAATTGTCTCTCTCTATATATTAACACCACTAATGCGTAACACATTTAACGAAAAAAATGCAAAGGGGATTATGAAAATACTTGTCATAATGCTTATGATTTCTAATCTTACATTGCTGAATGAACTAACAGATTACAAATTCTCTTTTTCCCTAATCCCATTCAATATGTTGCTTCCGTTCCAAGTTGAGGGTTTGATTAGTTTCTTGATAGGTGGATATTTAGGGCTAACGAAACCTCAAATAAAAACTTTTTCCTGTAAACACATAATGCTTCTGGTACTTTTTATTATATCATTGATATCTTTATCAATCATTTCATCCAGAACAGGGATGGCCTTTTTTTATGGCAAGTTTTATAATGTATTCCTTCAGGTTTCTTCGGTGTGCCTGTTTTTATTCTTGGTTAATTTGAATATCAGAGAAATACCATTCTTAATAGATGACATTAGCAAGAATATACTAGGAATATATCTTGTTCACAATATTTTTGTTATTGAAATACATAACGAGTTTATCCATAATTTCTTATTAAGAAAATTTAATTACATAAATATATATGTTTACATAATAGCCTATTCTTTGCTGGCTTTTATCCTATCATATATATTATGCGTTTTGTTGCGGAAATCAAAAATAACATCAAAAATTATAACCATCTAACGTTATGGACAGGGAGTTATTGGCAAGGAGAGCCGGTTTCTTCCAGTAATATCTTTTTGGCAGAAAAGTGTATTGGCGAAAGGAAGGCGTTTTACAATTATCACAGACCACACAGTGGCTTGAAAAGTAAAACGCCTTATGAGACTCCTGTTGAGAAAATGAGAGCTTAAAAATGCTCTGTCAATCGAAACCAGAAATCACTCATCATATATTTTTATAATGAGTTCCAACACTATGAACCGTCATTGTATTGTCAGTATTATTTTGAGTGAAGGTTACCCTGTCTTTTTGGCTTAGCCTCACACTATATAAATTATTCGGCAATTTTTCCAGGTTACTGCCGCTTGCTGTACCAATACTTTTTGCGGCTGTCAGTGGATCGTTACCCTTTTGTACCTCTTTTATAAACGAGCTATACTTTTGTTTTGCAGCCCCTTCCATATTAGTAAATCCATTCCTGGATTTGTTATTTTTAAGTTCTTTAAAACTCACTCTCCATTTAGGCGGTTCTGTTGGTCCAGCTAAATAACCTATTCTGCCATCGGGTAATCTCTGTGGTGGTCGAAAGAAAGGTTTAGGAAACTTTTTTCTCTCAATATAATTCTCTAATGATTTAGACTCTAATCCATTGTAAAAGTTTTTTGAAAAAATCCTCCTTCCCAGTGAAGTTACAGCAGATAAGGTAAATAAGAAATCAATTAATTTAAAAAATCTTGCGGCATTTGATTGTTGATTTTCCTCCAGTGGAATTTCCTGTACAAAGAAAAAATATAGTGCTAATAATTTATCGTCATCTGAATAAGCACTCAATGGTTTATTTTCAAGCTCAGGAACATTCCAAATGTTTTGAGGATATTGACCTTCAAAATCCAGTTCATTCTTATAAAAACCATTTGCCATATCTTTAGAAATTTGATCACCATTTTCACCTAATAGTGCAGATGAAAGATTAGACATATATTCTTGATAAATTCTCTCAGCAGTCTCTTTATTCTTATAGACTAGAAGCTGTTGCCGATTTTATATCCATTATATTTCTCCATTATGTTGGTGTTTATTGAACTATGAATCTTCTGCCAGAAAACCCCGAAATTTATCACTACTAATATAAATTGCAGTTTTAAATATAGGGTTTTTTCTGTCTTTTTAATCGTTAATTTCAATGTAAAATTACATTACATAAGAATCATTAGCAAGCTTTGCTTTTACCCTTTTTTGTTGATTTTTTCCATTTAAATCATCATGTTAATATTAGTTAAACAAATAATAGAATGAGCGAAAGAAAAAAAGAAGGCACTAAAGCCAAACAAACTTGGAGAATAGGATAACTTGATGTTAACAAAACGTTTTTAAATGGTCGAAGCAGGTTGTATAAGTGTAAAATAATCATTAAATATGACAGGGAATAAGCAGTTTATTCTTTTAACCCTTGGCTGACCTAATCACCGATAAAAAAGGGGTTTTCGATTATTTTTAAAGCTGTTAAATAAAGCCTCGTGTAAACGAGGCTATTTCTGGTATACAAGGTCATATGGGTTTTCAATACACCACAAGGTGTAATATCTCAAGTCCTACGGCGCGATATAACTAGCTTATCCTTAGGACGATCCACCCAATCGGAGGGATTATTATTGAAGTTATCCGCAAGCAGATAAGACGGCGCTTTAGCTAACCAATCAGAAAGTGAAATATCTTGGTAGATACCGTTATCTAGCACAATCAGTACTTGAAGATCATCATTACCAATATTTTCAATATAGTGACCAAATCCCAGAGGCACATAACCAACGTCGGTCGGCCCATATTTTGCGGTTTGGGCGTGTCCGTGGGAACTAAACACGGTCATACGTCCTTTACCTGAAATGTAGTATTGCCACTCGTTGGCATTAGGGTGCCAATGGAGTTCACGTATAGCGCCAGGTTTGATGGTCTCGATGAGGCCGGTGATCGTTGTAGAAATGGGAAATTCCTTCGATGATGCTCGGTAAACACTCCCTGCGTCGTTCTCGAAGAAGGGTTTGTTCTTCAAAAGTTCATAACGGTGGGTGAGTGGGGCATCGTTCAATCCGCCGTCGTCAGCGGGTAGGGGAAGTTTTGGCGGGATAGCGCCACCGACGATGTAAGCTTCACCCTGTTTGATTTTAGAAAAAACAGATGCTGGCATGTTGACACTTTTCTCAAGCACCTCTTTCGGCATATGCGTTATCCAATCAGTGATGCTGAAAGTGCCAAATTCTGAGAAGTGTCCGTTATCAAAAGTCAGAATAAAATGCGCGCCATCTTCAAGCGCCTGAATGGAATGACCATGACCTTTGGGAAAATACCATACATCACCGGGACCAAAATCAGCTACTTCACTTCTGCCCTCTGGATCAATAATGGTAATACGTGCATGCCCTTCAAGCATATATGCCCATTCAGCGGCAACAGCATGCCAATGGAGTTCACGCACGCCACCCGGTTCAAGCATCATATCAACACCCGCAATCCCTTCAGATATCGGGAATTGTTCCACCGTAGCTTCCCGTGCCCATCCATTTTCCAATACCCGTTTTTTACTATCGGTGAATTTATATTTATACAAACTTTTAGCATTTGTGGATGGTTTACTATTACCAGCGGCAACCGTATTGTGCTGTTCATCAGCAACAGCCGCTTTAATCATACCACCCATGCTAGCAGCCGCCGCGCCAATTGCAGATGCCTTCAAGATATCACGACGAGAAAACATATTTATTGCCTCCAAGTACAATGGGTACCAGCAAGAATAGTTGCAAGCTGATATCTATTTGTTTGGTTTTTTTAAGTTACTGGTTGTCACAGAAGGAAAAATTAGAGGTGACTGATTAAGCATAGTAGAAAATTAATCGTCTAGGGAAAACCAGAGACAACTCTGGTTTTCCCGGAAGTGTTATTACTTCATTTACTCTTTTTTGCCAGAGCAAGGGCGAACGTATTTCATAATGCAGTCAAGTTTTTCACAAGTTTCCTGCCATTCTCTTGCTGGTTTTGAATCTCTGACCAATCCTGCGCCAGCCTGGAGCCAACAGCGCCCTTGATACTGATAGAGAGAACGTAATATCAGCGCTGCATCCAGTTTACCTGAACTATCTAATAACATGACACAACCACTATAAAGCCGGCGTGGTTCACCTTCATAACGTGAAATTGCTTGTAAAGAAGGTTTTTTCGGTATCCCCGAAGCGGTTACTGCCGGGAATAGGGCGATGAACGCATCCCAACGATTTTTGTCTGTTTGTAGTAATCCTTTTACCCGTGATGCCAAATGTTGTACTGAACCTCGTTCACGAATCGCCATAAACTCTGATACACAAAGTGTGTCGGCCTGACAAATCGGTGCCAATTCCTCTAATGCCAATTTAGCCGAAACAGCATGTTCGGAGATCTCCTTCGGGTCAGAAAGCAAATCTGCTCTCAATCGTTGATCCTGATCTTTATCATGTGTCAATGCTCTGGTACCCGCTAATGGTTGCGTGCTAACCCAGCCTGAACCATCCGCTTCAACTACGGTTTCCGGGCTAAAACCATAAACAGAGAAATCTTCATCACGTAAGAAGAAGGAGCGAGCAGGGGTGTTAGCTTGGCGGCCTAACCAGTAACTGTGTGGCATGTCAATATCCGCGCCAAGTTCAACCCGACGTGACAGGATCACTTTTTGGTAGTGGCCCGAGGCAATGTCCTTAACTGCATTGGCGACGTTATCCTGATAACATTTCGCCGCGTCTGATGTACTGATAATTTCCCTATCTTTTGCCCACGGGAAAACAGGTGTACCTAATTGATCAGCCTGTCTGATTTTTTCCCTCAATATGGCGAGTTGACTCTCTTCAAGAGTGCGTATCAGAACCTGTCCTTGAGTTATGCGTAATTCATGCTGTGGAATAGTGATTTTTATTAACGCTTCGTTTTGTTGTGCTAATGGCAACCCATATGTCATATGGGAGAATTCAAATAACGTTCTTCCATAGGCCCGCCAGTCCTGAATAGGAAGAGCACTGAGCGCCTGTTCAAGTTTTTGGCTTAATGTGCTGATATCGTATCGATGACGATTACCTTGTGGATCAATCAATTGTCCAGATGCATCTGCACTAATGGTTGCTGCACAGCCTATCCCCAGTGACCATTCATCTTTTATTTCATAGAGCATATAAGGTTGTGCATCGTCTTCTGAAAGCAAATGTGTGATCAAATCTAACGGAGTGCTGGTAATAACAACAGTTTGTTCATGATATTGCTGCATTGGGCGGCCATGTTCTGCTTGTGCCATCTGTACCAAGCGGCGTTTATCAATTTTTCCCACGGTGGTGAGTGGCCAATATGGGACAAACAACCATTGGTCAGGAATTTTATGACGCTGAACCCCTTTCTGTTGTAGAAATGCCGCTATCTGCACCGGTTCCGGTTGATTGCCGTTGTTAGGTAAACAGGCGCAGGTTCGTTCACCCAACAGTTCATCCGGCACAGAAATGACAACGGCATCATCAATGTCAGGGTGTTGCAACAGCAAGGTCTCAACTTCTTGGGTCGAAATTTTCTCACCACTGCGGTTAACCTGCTCTTTAATTCTGCCCTCAACGATCAGATTGCCATCTGAGGTCATACGAACCAGATCGCCGGTACGATAGAACCCATCGGTGGTGAAAGCCACGGTATTATGCAGCTCTGCACGGTAATATCCCGTAATGGTGTAGGGGCCACGTGTAATCAGTTCTCCTACCTCACCGGGTGTCACAGGTTGTAAATTGGCATCAACAATTTTGATCTCATCTTCTTCTGATAACGGACGTCCTTGGGTGTTAATGATGACCTCGTGGGGATCATCCAATCGGGTATAACAGAGTAATCCTTCCGCTGTACCAAACACCTGCTGCAAAGGCCCAAGGCGTGCTATTACTTGTTCCGCCAGTTCTGGGGTCAACCTGCCACCACCCACTTGCAAACAGTGTAGAGATGAAAGATCGCTTTGTTCCCAGTCGCGGGCCTGTTCCCAGAGCCGAGCCAAGGCCGGTACTAATGCCAGATGGGTTACTTTGTGTTGCTCGATTAGCGGCATGGCCTCATCAAAACTGGCGGTATCACTCAGAAGGACACTTCCGCCCTGAGAAAGGGTACCCAAAATACCGGGGCTTCCTAGGGTGAAGTTATGTGCCACAGGCAATACGGCTAGATAAACACTTTCTGTATTTACCGTACACAGACGGGCTGACAGCACAAAATCATAGGTATAAGCATCGTGAGTACGGGGAATGAGTTTCGGTGTACCGGTTGTTCCGCCCGAAAGCAGCAATACGGCAATATCACCATAACTTGGGCCGGGAATATTTACCGGTTCATCATCAATGGATGCCAATGCGGTAAATTCTTCCGCTTCTCCATCAACAATAATGTGTTTTAGATCAGGGCAAGATGACGCAATTTCTCGTGCCATTTTTCGGTAGTCAAAATCATGGAAGCAATCAGGGATAATGTAAGCAACCGGACGTGCAATCTGGCAAAGGGCATGAACATCATGAGTCCGCTGTGTCGGCATTAATAACACCGGATGAGCGCCTAACCTAAACAGAGCAAAACAGGTAACGACAAAGGAGATACGGTTAGGCAGTTGTACCATAACGTTATCCCCACGACGGATCCCACGACGAAATAGTCCGCTGGCCAATCTCTCTGCGGATTGGTGCAATTCACGGTAAGTTAGTTGTTGTTCTTGATAGATCAGCGCTGTTTTATCGCCCCAAATACCAGACCATCCGGCAAGTTGTTGGTCCAGCGTTTTGCCATTCCAAAGGTAATCTGGCGTCATAGTAAGTGTTTTCCCAGGAATAGAAAAAGGTGCCATTATGCGAACTCCTGTAAATAGACATATTGTATAAATTGTGTAATGTGACGAATAAAATTCTCAGGTTCTTGAGTAATATAAAAATGGTCGCCTACAATCTCCTTGTGGCGATATGAACGGTGTTGTTCTCCGTCTGCAAGCCATTGCTGCCACTGCTGAACTTCTACCGCGGAAGCCTCTTTATCTTCACTGCCATAAAGCAGCAATGTTGGTGTTTGCAGTTTTACCGCGTCAGCCTGAATGAACCGGTGATAGTGCTCCGTGGCAAGAAAATCAGCCCGTAGCATCGGCAAGAACAGCGCAAGCAAGCCAGGATCTTCTCGCAAAATCGGGCTACAACCGCCGATATCAATCAATTGTTCAATAAATTCATGATCAGGTAATCCGCTAAGTTGGCGGCGGGATTGAAGATGAGGTGCATGGCACCCCGAAAGCACCAGTGCCTTGGGTGAACAATTTTGTTGCTCAAGGCGTTGGCAAGTTTCAAAAGCAACTTGAGCCCCCATACTGTGACCGACAAGTATCAGGTTCTCTCTCTGTGCGGGGGTGAATGACACCATCAGGTCAGAAAGTGATTGCGCCAATGGCACAATACTGGTAGCCGCCTTTTCCGTCATACGGCTGTCTCGTCCGGGGTAAATCACCAGTGAAACCGCTATATCTGAACTTTCCAGTGTAGACCAGTGGCGGAATGCACTGGTACTGCCCCCGGCAAAGGGGCAGATTAACAGCGTATATTTGGGTTTGTCGTGAGCCGTCAGGCAAGGACGAATCATCGGGTGTGTAGGGAGTGCCCACGTCATCAACATTCTTCCTTAGTTAACATCAATTTTGCTGGCTCAATCCAAATAGGGGACGATAAATCCTGAGTAACAGGCTCTCCCATAATGCGCAAAATTCGTTGCCATAAACCTGCTAACCGCAGTTGGTAATCGTAAGCAAAAGCAGGTGGACAGGGGGCACCGTTCAAGACAGAACCCAAGGTATTGAGCAGAAATGCCACACCTTTAGCCCCATCACATTCAAATGCTGTCATCCAGTTTTTGGTTGCCGGACAAAGAATTTGTGATGTTGCTTGGTACAGATAGTTATCATCCGGCTGACTGGCATGCAGGTAGAGGCTTTGTTCGCTATTCAGATGATCAGGTGCATGAAGGACGGGTGTCCAGATGACCGGCCCGTAACTGGCTTCCTGCGTAAGATAACCGACAGGCCAGATCAGCGTCATTTTATGCATCACCAGATTGTGCATATCGGGATCTCTCGGGTCCAGATAGGATTGCACGTTTAATGTTACTGTTGTCCCGGCGAAGCTAAGTTCAAAGCAATGAAATGCACTGCTTCGCTGACCCACATAGACTATCTCCATCTGTTCTGGACAGTGACATGCCTGTAATAACAGATCGAGCGCGGAAAATAGCAATTGGCGACTGGTTGTCAAATAACCACTTACCGGACACTGCTGTGATAAGTGAGTGATTTGCCGCGCCGCGTATAACCAACTTCTTCCAGCATGGCATTGGCCATAAAAGCTATTTACCCAAAACATCGCATTATGTTTGTTGGCGGTTAATTGATGTCTTTTAATGGCTTCGGCATCAAGTGGGTGTTCCTGAATGACAGAAATTCCACGCGCCAAAAGTGCTTGAGTGAGCTGATCGCCTTTACCGCCAATAACCTCCGCTCGTATCACCACGCAGGCAATATCAATATCGTCTGGTAGTTCATCCAGTGAGCGGAATAGGGGCACATTAAAATCACAGGCAAGTTGCTGCGAACGAGCGCTGCCCTGTGCCAAAATACCGGCTAATTCCAGACCAGACTGAGGTTGTAAGAACGCATTAAGATACAATTCGCCAAATTTCGAACCGACAATCAGAACCCGCCGTGGCTTTATCATATGTTCTCCTTAACAAGATTAGTGGTTGATACTGAATTCAAGATATCTTTCATACAGGTAACCAGTGAGCCAACATGTTGATGTTGGAACAAGGTGTAATGATCGCCCGCAAGTTGTGTCACATGGACTGGCCCAAAAGCCTGCCAGCCAAGATCGATTGAGGCGATGGTGGTTGGATCGAGATAATCCATAAAATCAGGTAGTGCCTGTGCTGCCCGAATAAGCCAGAAAGGCTGTGAAGTCTGCGGTGGACAGTAGTCAAGCAACGCATTTAAGTTATGGCGCCACACGTCATAAAGTGCGGTCAGCGAGCTATCAATCTGTGCAGATTGTGGCAAAGCAGCGTGCAACGTATTAAGGAAAGTCTCTGTATCAGCAGCGATAACATGATCATCCAGAGTTAGACCGGGGAATTGCCCCTGCAAATCAAGTAGGAAATGACGATGACAAAATGTTTCATTCAGCGTCAAATCGCTCCGCACATTTGGCGCAAAGCTGTCAATTAGGATGCATTGAGAAACACGTTCACCCATCGCTCGTAATTGATGAGCCATTTCATAGGCTACCAATCCACCGAAAGACCATCCTGCCAAAGCATAAGGTCCTTGCGGCTGGAAGGCACGGATTTGACTGATATAGTCAGCCGCCAACGCCGCCACGGAAGGGGTATTTGTCGTTAAATTATCTGGCGAAAATGCCAACCCAATCATACGTTGGTCGCCGAAATTGGCTGCCAAATGGCGATATCCCAACAGATGCCCACCAATAGGATGGACGATAAACAGGGCCGGTTGCTCAACATTTCCCTGGTTCAATATCACCCCTTGGTAAGGGTTTTCTGGCTGATGTTCAATAAATTCAGCCAAAGAGTGTACGGTATCGTAAGTTTGTAGCAGACTGAGCGGATATTGACGGTTAAACGTCTGATTGATTTTCACCATTAATCGTACCGCCGCCAGAGAGTCTCCACCTAGCGTAAAGAAACTTTCATGCGCACTGATAGCTTGTTGTTCCAATACTGATTGCCAAAGGTTCAACACAGCTTGTGCTGTCACACTCAGAGCAACCGACGATGCAAGATTGACTTCCTGTGCTGCCTCCTCAACCAAGGTAGCCAATGCGCGTCTGTCAATTTTGCCGTTGTCAGATACAGGGATCGCATCAAGAATGATAAATCGCTGTGGACACATCCAAACGGGCAAGGTCTGTTGCAACCAATGAGGCAGAACCGGTAAAAGTTCTGTAGATAGCGGAGCTTCATCAGACAGACGCAAACCCGCGACAAGTTGCAATGCACCGGTTGACGTAGTATGTGCAAACGCTAACGCTTGTTGTATATCCGGGTGCTCGCATAAGCGGTATTCGATCTCGCCTAGCTCAATCCGATAGCCACGAATTTTAATCTGGTGATCATTGCGCCCCAGAAACTCAATATTACCGTCTGGCCGCCAGCGACCTAAGTCACCAGTGCGGTATAACCGTTCACCGGTTTGAGGATGAGTAATAAAGGCTTGGGCGGTTTTTTCCAAACCATCCCAGTAGCCTAGCGCTAACCCTTGTCCACCAATATAGAGTTCCCCCGTTACCCATACTGGGCAGGGTGAAAGCGTTGCATTGAGTACATAGAAAGTCTGATTAGCCAGTGGTTTTCCGTATGGAATGCTGCACCAGTTTGGATCAACCTGAGCAATAGGATAGGCAATAGACCAAATTGATGCTTCGGTCGCACCGCCCAAACTGAGAAGATTCAACGCAGGGTGGAGGGCAGATAATCTTTCCGGCAAACTGGTCGGTATCCAATCACCGCTCATCAATACCCAACGCAAGCTATTCAGGGAATGTGGATAATCTCTGGCGTATTCCTCAAGCAGTTGCACGAATGCTGGAACAGAGTTCCAAACTGTGACTGATTCTTGTTGTAACCACGTCAATAGCTTGTCAGGTTGTCGGCTGTCACCAAGAGCAGGAATAACCAGTTTTGCCCCACAACTTAACGTACCGAACAGATCATAAACTGAAAGATCGAATGTCAATTCTGAGATTGCCAGTACGCTATCGTGTTCATTGAGAGCAATGCGTTGGTTAATATCAAGAATGGTATTAACCGCACCTTGATGATCTATCATCACACCTTTCGGTTTGCCGGTAGAACCTGATGTGAAAATCACATAAGCCAAGTCCTCAATATGGGCAGACAAACGCTGTTCACCGGTATTTTTCGGCAAGCGGTTAAGTAATAGTTCATCCAAAGAGATAATCTGTAGACCATCAGGCCAACTCATCTGTTGAGCAAACTTAGGTTGAGTCAATACAGTATCAACTTCCCCTGATACCAATAGCTGATCGATGCGCTGTTGCGGGTAGCTGGCATCAATAGGTAAATAAGCCCGTCCCGCCAATAAAATCGCTATAACCGCGACAATCTGTTCCCAACCTTTTTCCATCACGACGCCAATCAGAGACGAATGCTGATTTTCTTGCGCTTGTAAATGTGCGGCCAGCGCTAGGCTTTGTGACCACAAAGTGCGGTAATCAATTTGACGATAAGCATCGACTACAGCGGTACGTTGTGGGTAGCGGTTTACCGCCTGTTCAATTAATGAACAGAGCGTATGGGGCGGAAACACATTCTTTGTTGCATTACTGTTTTGGCACAAAATCCGATCATTTGCCGGGAGCCACTCTGGAAGTGGAGCGTTCCATTGGTAATCGGGTTCAAGCAGGGCGGCGACACTAGCCTGATAGTGAGCAAACATGTTTTCTGCAACTTGTGGCTGGAACAATTGCGGCAAAATTGCCCACTGGATGATAACGCCACCCTCTGAACCGGAAATCAGCATGCAGTCGAGATAAACATGCGGTGTTTGCGCACCAAAAAGATTCAGCGTTCCCAATCCTGATGGCCCTTGACCCGCAGTACCGGTTGTATCGTTGAACACAATCGGCATACCGGCGTTTAGATTGTAACGGTGCTGATTTTTCTCTCTGAGTACCAATTGTCCGTCAAATAAAGCCTGTTGCAGATCAGCTAACCACTGTTTCTGTATCCGACTTACCGCGTCACTGAATCCTGTGCTATTGCGTAAATCCACTTCCAACAATGATGTAGTGGACAGATTTCCGACCAGCGTATCGCAATGTTGTGACATTAACAGTCGGTTGCCATGCAGAACATTGATGGTGAAATGCTCGCTGTTGCTCCATACCGCCAGAATATGGGTGAATAACGTCAGCATAACCTGTGATGGTGACGCTCGGTATTCTGCTGCACGTTGTTGCAAACGCTGCCATTGTTGCGGACTGATATATCCCGTCAGACATTGTTGATTAAGTTCTTGTGATTGATGATCTTTTAACGGTAACACCGGAGCATCAGGCAGATAAGGTAAGCGATTAAGCCAGTATTGCCGGCTTTGTTGCCAAGCGTCCCCCGTTTTCTCATCTTCCAGTGCTTGAATATAGTCACTAATAGTCGCTGCCAGTGGTTCTGGCTGCCAGTTAGGTTCCTGATATCCGCGTTGCAAATCGCGTAGGATTAACGTCAGACTTTTGCCATCAGCAACCAGTAGGTCGATAGTCAAATGTAATAAGTGTGTCCGGTCATCAGTACGATATAGTGTCAAATCAAACAGCGGCCAGTTATCGCTAGGAACGCCTTTAGTGCGCAGGATATCGCGGGCATCAGCGAGTTTTGTCTCACGTTGAGCGGGCATCATGTTACGACAGTCAATTACCGTCGGGGTATAGCAGGGCACTTCCGACAGAATATGATATTGCCCATCCTTCACATAACCACGTAATTGCGCATGGTGGTTTACCACAAGGTTCCAAGCCGCCGTGAAACGTGGCAGATCAAGATCGTTAATAGCCAGTTCAGCGTAGAAATGCGCAATACCGTTACCAAATTGGAATAGTTGGCTTTCGCCTAACCAATAGGCATATTGCAACGCTGTAAGTGGAAGCGTCTGCTCCGATGCTGGCTTAGCCTCAAGTGGAATAGCCTGTGTAGCGGGTGTTGTTTCAACTGTTTCAATTGTCCGCAAAGTACGGCAAAACTCACTCAACTTAGGGTGTTCAAAAAGCTGTTGCAGATTTGCCTGTTCGTAACCTTGACGACGCAATTGCACCACCATGCGGGTAGCAATTAAGCTGTCACCGCCACTTTGGAAAAAGTCACTGTGGCGCTGTATTGGCTGAGGAAGCAGTGAACACCAGAGCGCGATTACCTGTTGTTCTATATCATGGAATTGGTTATCCGCGGTTTCCGGTTGTACAGTTTCCGTGATTGACGATTGTGCCACGCGCTCTTCAGCGGTCACGAGCAATGGTAATTGTTCTTGCTGTTGAACATGCAATGAATAAGGCAAAGTGGAAAATTGTGCCGCTATTTCACTGACATTGAGCCGTGCTTGCCGTTCAGCCCGCGCCAGAATCAGTTGTTGATGCAGTTCTGGCCCATCTTGCCCCGGCCATTCCAATGAAATCCGATAACCGGATTTCTCCAAGCACTTACGCCAGTCCGCAAGCGCCATCAATGCACTATCGCCGCGATCATCACTCCAGGCATTAATGCCTTCAATAAAACCAACACTGGCGAGTTGCATCGCACTTTCGCGTTTAGTCGATTCAATAATCAGCAACCATCCACCGGTTTTCAGTAACCGCGACAATCGTTGCAAGGTGTTTCGCAGATGGGTTGCATCATGTAACACGTTAACCGCCAAAATCAGGTCATAACCGGATTCAGGATGCTGACTAAAATCAATACGCTGATTAATATCGAACAGCGCAAATTTTACGGTTTCGCCATAGTGATTAAGCAACTGGCGGGCATCATCCAGAAATAGCGGAGAAATATCGGTAAAGTGATAGCGTTCAAGCGATTGTGCATTGTGTTCAAGCACCTTCGCTGAGGTTGCACCGGTTCCTGCACCGACTTCCAGTACAGTGAAATGCTCAGATACCTGACTCAATTGCCGGACAATTTCAGCGGCTGTTTGATTCAGGCATCGTAACGCTGGATTCTCACTATAGAGGCTGGCCGTGATCTGTTTATCAGCAAACAGCAGTTCCAACGCATTACCTCGCCCGGCAAGCAGGGCATCATGTTGCTCGATACATGTCGCGATATAGCGGCTAATCGTTTGACACCACACTGCATCGTCCAGTTTTGCCGTAGGAGCAGGAACACGATTAAGCGGTTGCAAACAACGGTATCCATCAGCGGTTTTTTCAATCAATCCTTGGTTGCTTAATAACGTCAGCCATTGGGTAAGAAGACGCTGATACTGCGGCGCAAGTTGTAAACGTTGTTCAATCTCTGTGCGAGAGTGGCATTGCTGAGGATAAGTGAACAGATTATGACGCAGTAATGTCTGGCTCAGACCAAATAACGCTTGCTGCTCAATGTGTTGCCAGGAGCGCTCAAATGCTTGTTGTTCAGTTAACTCAGGCAGCGGTAACACATCGGTGTTTATCGCCTGTAGTTCTGGTAACTGTAATGGCAAATTATTTTCTGCCACCAGCCATAAGTTATAACCTTGCGTGTCGTCCTGACGTGGCTGAATTTCTGCCAACCGGATTTCAGGTTTGGCACGCAAATATTGTTCAGCCTGACGTAATTCAGGTTGTTGCGGCCAGAAATCATAACGTGCATGACCGGAAGGGGGGATATGAAGATCATAATGTTCTATGTGGTCAGGCCGACGGCAAATTTGCACTAACAGCGCGTTATAAGCAGCAAACAGTGCCTCAATAACTCCCGGTGCCAATACATCATCCATGCAATACCAGTTAAACAGTAGATCACCATCTACTTCCATGACTTGATGATCCAGCCAGACTTGTGGGGTTTGACTCAGAACAAAGACTGGATCACCCAGTAACTGAGTGATGGATTGTTTGATGGCGACGCCTTCTTGCGCCATTCCTAACATGCTGGTGAAAACCACCGGCGTCAGCGGTTGTCTGCTTTGTGATTCACCATTTTGTTGGCGGCCAAGTTCTCGCAACACCTCAACACCATTGACATAGTTATGGCTCAGCCGTTGCCACAGCAAAGCTTGTGTTTTCTCCATGCTGGCACGCAGGGAAGTTGCCTTACGTAAGTCAAAATCCATCAACATCACTGAGGTAAAATCACCAATCAGATCTTGAACCTCTGGATGGAAAGGTTGCCGGTTAAAGAATGTCAAGTTGAGAGTAAACAGCGGATGACGGCTATACCATTCCAGAGTATGAGCAAACAGTGTCAGCAGACCGGCAGAAGGAGTCACTCCCCATTGTTGCCAGCGTTGTTTAAGCATTTGCCAATCAGATTGTGCTAATCGACCTTCATAAGTTGTGAATTGTGGCTGACTACGCTGAGGCAATTGTAGGTTCAGTGGCAATCTTGGTGCCGGAGGCAACGAAGGTAATTGTTCCTGCCAGTATGCCCATGATGCCTGCCACTCTTTACTTGCCCGTTGAGCTTGTTCCGCCATCACATAGTCACGGAAAGTAAACACCTGTGGGATCAGTGGTTGCTGGTGGTAAGTGCGTTGCAAGTCGTCCATCATGATTCGGAAACTCTGTACATCAAACTGCAACAGATCCAGATTCATATGTAGGCGACAGCGTGCATTCGGTAGCAGAGAAACAGAAACTTCAAACAGGGGCCACTGTTCTGCTGGCGGAACCTGGTAAGAAAGCGTATGACGACGCTGAACCAGCGCCTGTTGGCAAGCTGTTTCATCCAGCATACGCAAATCATCTTGTGATAACACATACCAAGGGGTTTCAGGCAGAATTCTTTGTTGTCCGTCTTCATCCACTACCATGCGCAACATGCCATGACGCTGAATTAAAGCATTCCATGCCTTCTCAAAACGCGGAATATCAAAACTACCCAGATTCAGATCCCATTCAAATAAGACGTGACACGCGACACCACCGAAATCAATGGCCTGAGTACGACCAATCCAGTAAGCGTGCTGAATGGGCGTCAACGGGAATGGAGCGTGACGTTGGGCGTTATCAATAATGATCTCAGGCTGAGAACAGGCTACTGGTTGTTCAGGTAACGCGTCGGCAATAAGCCGATTAAGCCCCTCTAAAGTCATATTCTGATAAGCCAATTCGGCCGTTAATCTGAAACCAAATTGCTGGTGGATCACCGCATTTAGCTCCAGAAACAATAGGGAATCTAAACCAAATTGTAGTAAGTCCTGTTGCGATTCCAAACGTTCAGGCTGTTCTAACCGAAGCAATGTAGCGATACGTTGACGCAACCAATTAAGCCGTTCTTCACTGTCCTGATACAGCGTGTTATCGACCGAATGCGAAGGAGAAAGGGTTGCCACTGGGTGGCGATGGTCAGTATCAGCCTGTAAACGCCGCGAAATATCAGGGTGATGCTCATCTAACCGTATTGCCAGATAACAGGGAGATGCACTGCGCAGAGATTGATTAAAATGCCAGATACCTTCATTGACGCTGAACGGTAACATGCCATCTTGTGCCAATTTTTCCACTAATCGCCGATCGCGGGCCATACCAACGCCCCCCCAAACACCCCAAACCAATGTTTTTACCATCAACGGACTCGGTGCTGTCAGCGCCAAGGATTCCAGATAAGCATTGGCAACGGCATAAGCACCTTGCCCTTGAGCACCTAACATTGATGCGGCAGAAGAATGAAGCAACAGATAGTGTGCATTATGTTGCTTAAGAGCAATTTGCAATGCCGATGCACTCAGGGCTTTTACCGATAGCATTTGTGACAGACGTTGAGGTTCAAGTTCTGCCAACCGGGTGTGATCAGCAATACCCGCCGCATGAATTGCCCCGGCGATACCATCCGCTTGTGCCAGCGTCTGCACTGCATTTAACAAAGCTGGCGTATCAGTAACATCAACTTTAATCCAGCGTATTTCACATTCAGTATTCAGTGATAACGCTTGAACAAAAGTGTCCCAATCCGCATGTTGACGGCGGGCAAATACCGCAATTCTACGTGCACCTTGAGCCAACAACCAACGGATGGAAATCTGACCAATTCCTCCCATTCCCCCAGTCACGATATGCCATCCCTGATGGGGAATCGACATCGACTGTTGAGAAAGCAGCAAGGATTGACGTTGTAAAACCGGCACCGAGACTTGATTGCCACGTATTCTCAGCCAACGGCTATGTTCACTCAAATATCCAAGCGCTAATGACAAAGTGTCAGCATCGTTGATGTCAGCAATATCAATCGCTTGAATACGACGATGGGGATATTCTTCAACTGCGACACGTAACAATGCCCAGACAGCATATTGAGCTGGATTGATATTCTCTGGTGATAAGGTGGTTTCCGGTTGAGCGCCACAGGTGACAACAGTTAATGATGTTGCTTCATCACGTTTTAATTCGGTAATAACCTGATCGCATAATTCAAGTACATCACTGCCGGTAAGCAGTAATAAGATATTTTCGCTTTCTGGCTGTAAATGAATCCCCGCCTGACGCCAATGATTAACTATCTCGTCATTCGCAGTTGAGGAGCGGAGAGTATATACCGTTGAAGATCTTGGGTTATCTGCGATGTTTATTGTACGCCAGTGTAGGGCATAGTGGGTGTCGGGACACGGTTGTGGTGCGGGAAGCCATGAGTTGGTCGCAGCTTGTGTTGATACAAACTGACGCGGTAGATCACAACGATCGCTTAACAGGGCGAATAGACGTTCACCCGCATAAATCAAAGCCGGGAAAACAGTGAGTAAACGTGCCTCTAATAATCTGCGTTTGGCATATGGCAAGGGACGATCAGGACGATACATTTTACTTGCTGTTGGCCCAGAAACTTCCCGGTAATAACCTTGCTGGACGCAATAAATTAGCAATTGTTCCAACAAAGGGCGCCAACAAGGTTGCAGACGGCCAGCCCGAATAGTGTCGATAGCACTGAAACCTTGTTCAGTATCACGCCCATGACATTGATATATCAATGCATCGGTATACAACTCGCGTAGTGTTGCAGCATCGGGGTTTTGCTCAATGGCAGGATCGAGCAGAGCATTTACATCCAGTCCAGCGTTGATATTGGTTGTAGACTGCACAGATTTGGTTGCAGGGAAGCGATAATGTTGCTCATCAAATGGATAGAGCGGAGCATGACATTTTTCCCCAGTAAGCGAGAAAAGATGCGGCCAATCAAGATGCACACCAGCACAGTAAAGTTGCATAAGCGCCGTTTGCTGAGCTGTCTCTGGAGAGCTTTGACGCTGTACGCCAGCAATCCAGGTTTCCTGTGGCAGACTGACACGCCGCCCGATGCCGGTTAATTGTGCATCAGCGCCCATCTCCATAAATAATGCCACCCCTTGCTGGCGGGCAAATTCAACCGCCGGGTAATAGCGTACGGTCTGACGCATATGGTTACGCCAGTAGTCCGGTGAAGCCAATTGTTCAGCCGTTGCAATATTAGCTGTCAGGGTAGAAATCAGCGGAATTTCCCCCAATGCAGGTTGCAACTGGCTACAATGCAGAGAAAATGCCTCCAGTACGCCATCAAGCATGGCTGAATGTGCGGCACAGGCAACGTTAAGACGTTGGCAACGAATCTGCTGTTGCTCCAGATGTTGTGCCAAAGTAGCAATTTCCGTCTCTGTACCGGCCCAAACCCAGTGTTGTGGGCCATTGCAAACCGCCAAATCTAATGCCAGCGAATGAACGAACGGAAGTACTTCTTCTTCATTGGCAAAAACCGCCAGCATTGCGCCCCCTTGGGAGCAGCTTTGCATCAGTTTGCCTCGTACCGCAACGAGCGGCATCACCTGTTCAGGTGTGAGAATCCCGGCAACAACGGCAGCGGCAAATTCGCCAACAGAGTGCCCCAATACATAATCAGGCGTTAATCCAAGTGCCTGCCAATGTGCCGCCAATGCAATTTGATGCGCCACAATTGCCGGTTGTGCGTATTCAGTGGTGGCTAATGCGGCATCATGCTCTCCGAACATGACTGCTTTTAATGGCAATGCCAACTCTGATGCACAGGCTGCGCAGCAACGATCCAACATAGCGGAAAAAACAGAAGAGCTGGCATACATTGCTTTTCCCATGCCAGACCATTGACAACCCTGACCGCTAAATTGCCAAAGTTGCTTACTTTCGCTATTGATTTGCCCACTGAAAACATTTTGTGTTGGTTTCTTGTTAGCAAAAGCGGATAAATTTGCAGCACTCTGTGGCGTTAGAGCCAACGCTAAACGCCAGGGTAATGAAAAATCACGTCCCTGTAATGCGGTCCAGGCCAGATCTGCATGATGCTCTGGTGCACCATTGAGTGCAGCCGCATAACGTTGGGCCAATTGACGTAATGAAAATTCAGAATTAGCAGAGAGCAATAAAGGTGAAGTCTGCGCATGATGGACACGGTGACGACGTAATTCTTCCGGCAATGATTGCACGACGACATGACAGTTAGTACCACCAATACCAAACGAAGAGACGCCTGCGGTACGTAATGCTTGTGTCCAGCGTTGCCCTTGTGTTGCCAGCCTGAATGGACTTTGTTCCAACCGTAAAGCCGGGTTGGGTTGCTGAACATTGATCGTCGGTGGAATATAGCCATGCCAAACAGACAGAACCGCTTTAATCAAGCTAGCAATGCCGGCGGCCGTATCAAGATGGCCCATATTGCTTTTCACTGAGCCAAGATAACAAGGCGGTACCGCCACACTACGATCAGAAAATATGCTGCGTAGCGCATCAACTTCTATCGGATCGCCAAGAGGCGTTCCTGTACCGTGTGCTTCAATCATACCAACATCATCAATGCTGACATCGGCCAGTTGGAGTGCTTCGATAATAACGTTGCGCTGACCGTTGACCGAAGGGGCGGTAAAGCCAACTTTCTCATTACCGTCATTATTAATTGCACTGCCACGTAGCACAGCCATGATGGGATCACTATCGCGCAGAGCATCATTCAGGCGTTTTAGTGTGACAACACCAACGCCATTGCCTCCATAAGTGCCATTTGCCTGGCTATCAAAGGGGCGGCAATGCCCATCAGGCGAGAAGATCATTCCCGGCTGATACAAGTAACCACTTTCTTGCGGGAAAGAAACTGCCACACCACCAGCCAACGCCATGTCACACTCACCGGCACGCAGGTTTTCACAAGCCATATGCACAGCAACCAGTGAACTTGAACACGCTGTTTGTACCGTCAATGCTGGGCCTTTTAGGTTTAATTTATAAGCGGTACGTGTCGCAAGATAATCTTTGTCGTTACTGATTAACGCTTGAAGCCCTTTAACTTTGCCAACATCGGTCATGGAAAATTGTGACCATGAAGGCCAAGTACTGACCCGGCTACTACCAAAAACCCCGGTTTTCAACGGGACATGACGTGGTGCATAACCGGCATGTTCAAGAGCATGCCAAGCGGTCTGGAGAAAAAGACGCTGTTGAGGATCGAGCATCTCCGCTTCCTGACGTGAATAACCAAACAACGAGGCGTCAAATTGTTCCGCCTTCTCTAATATCGCTGCCCGATTGACAAAATTTTCACTCTCAATGACTTCAGGAGGAATACCTGCATCTAATAATGTTTGACGGGCGAGTGGAACAGTACACTCAACTCCGTGTTGCAGGTTATGCCAGAAAGTATCGCTATCTGGTGCCTGCGGAAAACGGCAGGCAAGGCCAATCACTGCGATAGGATCGCAATTATCGTAGTGAGGCGTTAAATCAGTCATTATGCAGCTCCTTTATGACGTTTTTCCCGTTGTTGCAGACGCTTCTGTTGTTGACGCTGACGAGGGGTAATCGACAGGCGATTTCCGTCGTGGGAATCCTTCCGGCAGCGCAAACTGAGCGTCTCTGGTGTTGGATAAGCAAATAAATCAGTCACGGCAAGATGATGAAAACCCGCATGTTGTAATTTGCTATGCAATTGAATTAGCTGTAGCGAGCTGGCTCCTGCCTCAAAAAAGTTTTGTTGTGCGTTAATAGGATGATCTGTTATGGACAAGAACAGGTGTTGAATTTCACTGCATATTTGAGGGTCTAATCCCTCCGAACGCAGTGATGACACAATGGCAACAGCCGTATTTTCAACCATCACGGATTGCTGGCGCGGCACCAGTTGTTCCAGTGCTGCATGCCAGCTTTCTGGCTGTGCCGCAAGGGCACGCAACAGCGTCATGTAACTGTTAAACATGTTTTGCAACTGACGCGGTTCAAACAATTCTTCGACAGCATCCCAGTTTAGACAAAGTTCGTTATCAGATTCATAAACCTGGTGATCCAACCAGATTTGTGGCGTTTGGGAAATACCCCAAACGGGTTTCATCCACGATGAATGCGAAAGGAATTGCCCTTGGTGTGTTCCCAATGCACTGGTGAAAACGACCGGCATAATGGCCGCATCGGGGCTACGGCTCTGTGCCAATTCACGCATCACTCTAATTGCTGAAATGTGACGGTGATCTAGATCCTGCCATAACTGTTGTTGCAATCTACGGGCACTTGATAACCAATTTTTCTCCGGGTGCCAAGCCAGTAATGACAGTGAAGTGAAATCACCCAGAATATGATTAATATCTTCATGCCAGTGCGGACGATCGAACAGAGTAAGGTTGAGTGTCAGTTCTGACCTCGTACTGAACGCAGAAAGAACCGCTGCATAAGCCGCAATTAATAGCGCGGAAGGCGTTATTTGATAAGGAGCTGCATGTTGTTTCAACTGGCTCCATTCATATGCAGATAGCCGATCGCTATAGCGCACAAAACGTGGCGATTGAACCTTTTCCGGGGCAATACGCAGTGGCAATTGTGGTGCCAGTGGTAATGTTTTCACTTGCTCCTGCCAATATTGCAGCGAACGCTGATGTGCTGGTGCCTGTTGCTGGCGTAGTACACAATCCCGGAATGTGACTTTCAATGGTGGCAATTCATGCAGCTCGTCGAGATAAAGCTGTTCTAATTCGGCCAGCAATATCTGCATGCTCAACCCGTCTAATAGCAGATTATCCAGACTGACAAATAACCGGGAGACAATCCCATCGTCTTGCGCAAGCTGAAAATCGAACACTGGCCAGCTACTGGCATCTAATACTTGATGCGAAAGCTGTTCACGTAATGTATCTGCCTGCGTAATATTGGTGAATTGATGTTGTTTGACGGAGAACAGCGGGACATTTTCTAATACCTGTTGCTGCCCATTGACAACCACGGTTCTCAGCATGGGATGACGCTGAATCAGACGATTTAACACCCGATTTAAACGTTGAACATCTAACTGCTCTATCTGGTATTCAATAAAGAAATGCGCGCCAACACCACTTAAAGCGAAACCCGGATGGCGTCCGACCAAATAAGCCTGCTGAACTTCCGTGAGTGGGAAAGGCTGGTACTCATTTTGCTCTTTCGGCAGAGCGCACGCTGTTGATGAAGTTTCAGCCAGAGGAACCAGTGTCGCCGCAAATGCAGCCAATTGCGGGTTACGGAAAAGATGACCGAGTTCACCTTTGAAGCCTTGTTGTGTCAGTTCACCAACCAAACGTGTAGCCAGAAGACTATCACCGCCAAGTTGGAAAAAGTCGCTGTCACGGCCCAGTTGTTCTGTATTGAGCAAGCGTTGCCAAATGCCAGCAACGGTTTGTTCCACCGCATTCAACAAAGCCATTTCATTCTGGCGTGGTGCTGTCTCTGTTTTTGTCGCGGACGGTAGTTCTTGCGATAGCGCCTTACGATCAATTTTGCCGTTAGGTGTCAGTGGCAGGCGAGGAATGATATGCAAGCGCTGTGGGATCATATATCCCGGCAGATGTTGTGCCAGGACAGCCTTAATTTTTTCCCGATCAGGGATAGTGACGCTGTCACTTGCTTGCATCAGTAGAACACTAAGGTTACCGATGGTAATTGGGGCTTCGGCCTGTAATGGGAATAGTCGTGATAATAGCGATAACCACTGTGACGCAGAGCGTAATTGAATACCTTGAGGTGAAAGCAATTCAGTCGTAATCAGGGAAAGAGACGATGCCTGTTGCAACTCCATTGCCAATATCAACGCGCCAGGTTGAGCAAGGGGTACCAATTCCTTGACACAACATGCGGGATCTTCTTCTCGGTGTAATACGTTATTCAGCAGAATAATATCAGCCTGATGTTGCAGAGATTCAGGAACTTGTTCAGGCCAACTTTGTTTATGTTTAGACCAGCCTTGCACTTTAGACCAATATTGTACTGATGCATGAGCATAACCGCTTAACCGTGTTTGCGCCTGATTGACCAGTGCCTGAGAACGTTCAAAGCCGAGATAACAGAGGTGCTGATCAGTAATATGCTCTGCTAACCACTGCGCACAGCGACCGCTGCGAGCATCAAACTCCATCAAAGTCACGGGGCGTTGTAATCGCTGAGAGAGGGCAGTGATGACCTGTTGCAACCCTGCCAACCACTGCTGGGTTTCTGGCAACACAAACAATTGTTGTTCCGGTGCGAATTGCGGATCGTCAAGTAATGCAACCGCCGTCTGTTGCCCGGTAAGAACATCGCGTAACACAGTGTGCCAACGTTCCGGGATACCTATCGCCTGATCATTGGATGTAGCGGGTAACCATCCGACCTGATATATATACGGTGTAGATTCAACCAGTACCTTACATTGGCAAAGATATGCCAACATACGGGCAAACCAGTTATGGTATTCCAGTTGGGGCTGATAGTGTTTCAAGCAATCTGTCAGTGACTGCGGTGAAGTAAAGGTAATACCGTGACGAGATAGATGTTCCAGCAGGAACATGGCAACTTGAGGTTCACTGTTATCTACGGTTATTGCCTGCACTGCGGGGAACAGATCACGATAGCCAGCAGGTAACTGAGGCGCACGATTTACCCGTTGGCATAAAGAATCACCTTCCAATTCAAGGAACGCCACTAGCGACTTCTCTTTTTCACCACTGGCGAGTGCCACCCCTTTACTGATTCCAATTACCTGATTAAGGGCAGCATCAATTTCTCCCAACTCAATTCGGTAACCACCAATTTTTACCTGACTATCACGACGTCCCAGAAATTCAAGCCAGCCCTCAGGATGGTAACAACCTAGATCACCGGTGCGGTACCAACGTTCCCCTTGATCGACAACAAATTGAGCGGAAGTGCGTTCTTCATCATTAAAGTAGCCTAATGCGACACCGGCACCACCAATCCAAAGCTCACCGACAACCCAGTCAGGACAATCACGGCCATCTTCACCTACGACACGGTAACGCTGGTTAGCTAAAGGATAGCCATACGGAATGGAACGCCACTGTGCTTCAACTTCTTTGACGATATATTCGTTTGACCAAATAGCCGCTTCTGTTGCACCCCCCATTGCACTCAAAACACCATCAGGATTGAAGGCGCGGTAACGTTTAGGCAGTGACAAGCCGATCCAGTCCCCGGACAGCATCACAGTACGAAGTGCTTTCGGCGCATCGACCTCCATGCCTTCGCAATAGGTCAGTAACATATCGAACAGTGCAGGCACACTATTCCACAACGTCACATGATGACGCGTGATCAGCATTTCCCAAGTTGATGGGTCACGACGTTGCGCTTCACCAATTAATACCAGCGCACCTCCCGCGGTGAGAATACCGAAAATGTCATAAACGGAGAGGTCGAAATGTAGGGCAGAGAGTGCCAATAACCGGTCGCTACTTTGGACCTGATGACGGCGATTAATATCCAAACAGGTATTGAGCG
Organism: Photorhabdus africana; assembly: GCF_035181445.1. Lineage (NCBI taxonomy): Bacteria > Pseudomonadati > Pseudomonadota > Gammaproteobacteria > Enterobacterales > Morganellaceae > Photorhabdus > Photorhabdus africana. The sequence goes on along the minus strand of NZ_JAXBVE010000007.1, from coordinate 44,100 downwards.
CATTTTGGTGGCTGATAACCACTCCCTTTGGCATACCGGTTGAACCAGAGGTATAGATGATATAAGCCGGATCAGTAACCGCACGCTTAGCCATGTTTGCCAAAGGCGGCCATTGCTCATTCTGATGCCAGGAAACACCGTGCACATCTTGTGACCAGTTATCACCTTGTTTTTCAAGATCAATGTGCTGTTCAGGATCAATGATAACGACACGAATTCCAGCACTTTCGCAGATAGCACGACGTCGGTTTACTGGCTGATCAACAGGAACTGGCACATAAACGCCGCCGATATAAAGTATCGCCAATACCGCAACAATTTGCCCGACGCCTTTTTCCATGCTAATGGCAACCCGATCTCCCGGTATAACCGACATTTTTTGCAACACGGTTGCTAACCGGCGAGCGGCCAAACTTAATTCACCATAACTGATTTCCTTATTATTAGTCACCAAAGCAACAATATTTGGTGTGCGTTCTGCCTGCAAAAACACACCTTCATGCAGAAGGGCATCCGGCAAAGGTTCAGTTGTGTCATTGATCTGATACCGAAGCTGGTATTGCGATTTAGGCATCAGATCCGGTAATTCTTTACTCCACTGTGTGGCGTTTTCCGTTAGATTTCCAATGAACCCCTGATAGGCGGTAAATAAGGTATCCATTAACCCATCTGGGAAGAGTTCATCGTTACTATCCCACTGAATATTCAGCGTGTTTTCATGTTCAAATGCAACGAAATCCAGCCATACTTGAGGGGTTTGTGATATTCCCCAACTTGGTTTTCCCAGAACATCACGAGTATTTTCACCATATAAAGGTCGGCCTAAATTGCTGGTAAACACAATTGGCGCACCATGTGGATGGCCGCCGCGTTTTTTAAGTTCACGTAAAACTTCTACCCCAGACCAATGACGGTGTTCGTAAGCTTCCGCAAATGTTGCCTGCGCATCTTTAGCGAGTTGGCAGAACGGCAAATTATCAGCGGGAATATCTAATAGCAGAATATTAGTAAAGTCGGCCAGCAGGCTATCAACCGCGGTATGCAACGGCGCTCTATCAAACAATGTCAGGTTAAACAACAGACGGGGAGCATGATTCCAGCGACACAATAAACCAGCAAATGCGGTCACCAATGCCATCGTTGGCGTAACACTGTTTTGTTGAGCACGTTGTTTAAAACGTTGCCAATGTTCGGGAGCCAAGCAGAAACATCTGCGCTGAATGCGGACGTTTTTTATTAGCGAAGGTTCCTTAGCCAGAGGAAGTTGCGGGGCAGGGGGAAGGGTATCTAACCTGTTACGCCAGAATATCTCTGCCTCTTGTCGAGCCTGCGCAAATTCCGCCTGATATTGCGCCAAATAGCTGCAAAAATCGTAGTCAGAAGGGATAACAGGCAGGTTGCGTTTAACAATTAATGCCGCCAGTTCAGTAAAGAACAGGCTAAAACTGGCGGCATCCATGATCAGCAAATCAATATTAGCGTGCAACCGGTGCTGATTCTCACCAAACAGACTGAGCTGAATATCGAACGTCTCCCCTTGTTCAACCTGTAATACCCGATGGCTTAGTTGTTCACGTATATTATTCAGCGCTTGTTGCTGTCCGTCTGCTGTCAAGCTGCGCAGGTCATGAACCGTTAATTTTTTCCAATAAGCATCGGCCATCCCTTGCTGGCGACCATCGGGCAAAAACCGCACTCGTAACATCGGATGTCGCTGAATCAACTTATGAATTGCCGCTTCCAGTTGTTCAGGTTCTAACCCGATACCGTCAAATTCGTGATATAAATGACAACCGACTCCTCCCAATGTCTGTTCTGGCGAACGCCCAACAAAATACGCATGTTGTACTGCGGTCAGCGGGAACGGACGCGCATCTGCAATCAGTGGCTGTACCGCATCAAGCTTAGGTGCTGCGTGAGTAACAGGCGCATGACGTTGCAGAAGCTGGCTCCAGGCATACAGTGTAGGGTTTTGATAAAGTTCACGAAGGGTGACGCGATATCCCTGACGCCTCAACTGGTTTAACAATGCCATCATTTGCATTGAGTCCAGCCCTTTGCGAATTAAATCATCGTTATCATCCACCAGTGTATTTTTTTGAGTAAACAGGCCAGATATGATCTGACGCAGTGAATCTGGAGAGACAAAATCCTTGTGCATGAAGATATCCTATAAATAATAACGGTTACGAAGCGGTGGGGGTTACACCTTATTTGGCTTATTTGGCTTATTTGGGTATAGATGCCAGTGCTCTTCTGAGCCGAGATGGTTTTCCCAAAGAGATTGATAAAGTGAACAACGCGCTAACAATTCGTCATGAGTGCCGCTATCACAAAGGGTTCCATGATCCATCACCAATATCTGGTCAGCGCGGGTTATCGTGCTCAGCCGATGAGCGATAACAAAAACTGTTTTATTCCGGGTAAGAGAATCAAACGCCTGTTGTATCAACTGTTCGTTTTCGGGATCGAGAGAAGCCGTCGCTTCGTCAAGGAATAAAACCGGAGATTGCTTTAAAATGGCACGGGCAATGGCAAGGCGCTGACGCTCGCCACCAGACAGCGTACCGCCATCCACGCCTAGCGGAGTATCGTATCCTTGTGGTAATGCCAAAATCGTATCGTGAATATTGGCAAGACGAGCTGCTTGTTCCAGTTCTAATTGGGTTGCATTGGGATCACCCAACCGGAGATTGTTAGCGACGGTATCCTGAAATAGTGCGGTTTCCTGAAATACCATAGTCACGGTGTCATACAATGCTTGGGTTTGGTAATGATGGATATCATTTCCACCCAGACGGATTTCTCCCTTATCCAGTTGATAGAAAGAGAGCAGCAGATAAGCCAACGTGGATTTCCCACTGCCACTGGGCCCGACAATAGCGGTCATACTGCCTTGCGGCGCATAAAACGACACATTTTGAATAGCGGGTTGATTGGTACCTGGATAGCTAAATGAGATGTTATTAACGTCAACATCATATTTGGCTGGCGCGGCTAATGGCCCGGAAGCTTGCGTTGCAACAGCTTCTAGCTCTGCAATATGGGTTTCACCTACTTGTGTTAAGGCCGTTATATTGAGTAAGGGGATGATCCCACGTAGAGGGGTAATCGTGGCAAACAACAACAGAATCGTGATAAGCATTTCTGAGAGTGTTAATGCTTCTGGTGAATTAAAACGCAAGGCACCAGCCAGAATGCCAACGACCACGCTGGTATCAATGATGATGTAAAACAGGCTCAGTAGCGGAATACTTCTGAATACCCCGCGGCGGAATGCAACCCGTAATTGATCGATTTCGCGGTCAAAACGCTGTTCTACCGTCGTGGTCGCTGCCGCAGCACGAATAAAAGACATACCTTGGGCGTACTCAACGATAGCTTCGGATACATCAGCCATCATAGTGGCACGCAAGCGCAATATTTCATTCAGTTTTTTACGGATAGCCCCTAAGATGAACATCCCAACCATCAGCACTAATAATGCACTACCGGCAACTACCCAATCGAACCAGAATAAAGCCAGGTAGATGAGAGTCAGCATCATCACCTGACAAGCGATTTGCGGGGTGGTATAGGCTGACTGATTTTCCTGCCATTGCACATCTTCAGATAACGTCAACGCTATTTTTCCAGCACTCAATCCCCGAATAGTGGCGACAGACATACTGACAAGGCGTTGTAGCAGAGAGCGACGAATTTCTATGCCTAAACCATAGGCGGCAATAGTGAGTTTACGTAATGCGCGAGCCATAAAAGTAAATCGCAGCAACAGTAAAATAACCAGTAATCCCAAAGTGATAAGCGGCAACATAGGATTGTCACTTTCCCCTAGATGGGTAATAGCCCAGGCAGCAATAGCCAGTTGAGCCATAATCGCAACGGTATCCAACTGTTTATATAACAACCCCTTAAACCAAACTCGTTGCAGTTTTGGTGATAGATGTTGCTGGAGACGATTAAATAGCCCCATGATAATTTGCTCCTGTCCCGGTTTTTTCTCCCCGCCAAGCAGCCCACTGTCTGGCGTATGCTCCTTGCTGTGCGACCAGTTCCTCATGGGGGCCTTGTTCGATAATCTGTCCTTTGTCTAAAACCAGTATTCGATCAAGATGACGGATAGTCGGCAGGCGATGGGCAATGACAATCACAGTCTTATTGCGGCATAAGGCATTGAGCGCTTGTTGCATCTCTTTTTCACATTCTGGATCGGCATAGGCTGTAGCTTCGTCCAATACAAGAATTGGGACGTTTTTCAGAATAGCGGCGGCAACGGCAATACGCTGTTTTTCACCTACTGATAAACTCACACCACCGTTCAGTACGGTGTCGTAACCTTGTGGTAATTGCTGGATAAATTGATGGGCTTGCGCTGCGATAGCAGCCGTTTCAACTTCGGCCTGTGAGGCATTAGGACGGGCTAATCGTATGTTATTCGCCACCGTATCGTTGAACAGAAACACACGCTGAAAAACAAAAGAGACGTTATTACGTAGCGTCGGTTCATCCATATTACGGATATCCACACCGCCAATAGTCACCTGACCATGCTGAGGGTCCCAAAGACGTGCGATAAGACTCGCTACGGTAGATTTACCCGAACCACTGGCACCGACTAAAGCTAATGAACTGCCTGCCGGTATAGAAAATGAAATGTTATTTAATGCATTTTCCTGCTTATCTTGGTAGGAAAAACTGACATTGTGCAGAGCGACGCTGTGATCGGCGGGTGTTTGGCTTTGGGTACAAGGCGCTAGTTCAGGTTGATTCATTAACCAACGATAGCGTGTGATCAACGCCTCTTGCTGTTGCAAACGTGTCATCACAGCGAACATGGATGAGGCAATATTGCCGAATGCCATTGCCGCCAAAATAAAGAAAGTGAATTCGAATAAAGTGATCTCTTGTCGGTTCAATAACCAGACCGCCAAAGGGAGGACAAACAACAGGTTAGCACTGGATAACACGAAAAACCGGCTGGATTTGACCTGCACTTTCTCAACCCAAACATCAATAATCCGAGTCAAGGCAGTAAACGCTTTCTCGGCGCGTTGCAACGCAACCTTGCCGCCTGAATAGGTTTTAACCACAGGAATCGCATTAATAACTTCACCCATTGTTGAAGCAATACGGTTTTGGGCTGCATAAAAACGCTGAGTTGTCGTTTGAACTTTTATCTGAATATAGACGAATAACAGGCAGGCACCCAAAGTTGGCGCGAAGGCCGCTAAGGCTAACCGCCAATCAATGGCTAACATGACACTCAATGCGATCAATGGACCGAATAAGGTAGCAGACATCTCTGGAATGATATGGGCAATACCATCTTCAAGCTGTTCGACGTCATCTAGCATCATCTTTTTTATTTCAGTGCTGTCGGTCAGCATGAAAAAGCCCAAAGGTACAGACTTCAACTTACTGCTGATATTGCGGCGAACATCAGCTTGCACATCGGCAGCAATCAAATGAGCAAAAAACGTTGAACCACTAAAGGTCAACATAGCGGCAAATGTAAATCCCAATAACATGACGCCATAATTCAATAGCGAGTCATATTGCCCGTCATAGATAGATTGGGTGATGAGCCCGGCAACCGCCGCCGGCAATATTTGCAGGCCGGCGGAAAGAATGGCAAGTGCAATCGCAACGTAACTCAACGTGCGGTATGGGCGCATCATATACCATAACTCTTTAATAACACCGGCATCAGCCGCACGCTGCTCCGGCAAACTCTGAACAGAAGTATCATGATTACGCATTCACGCTCTCCTTGTGGAAATTATGGAATTTACGCAATGTCCAGAACAAGGCAATGAAGGTGAAGAGAAGTGCAAGAATGAAAAGGGCGGAATAGCCTGCTTTGGTAACAATTAATCCACCCAACACTGAGCAGATAATTGCAATACCCATATCTGCGGATTGCATCAACGCAAAATCCACGCCGGACTGAGCACCCGCGGCGAGCGACATCATTTGGGTATACAGCGCAACAAATTTGGCGGCAGTGATTAAGGTGATGAAGACATATGCGGCTGACAGCAGGGATAACGGCGCTTCTGGTTGCCGGGCAAGCCAGAAGATACAGGCTAATACGATAGACTCAAGCAGCATGACAGACAGTAAAGTCTGGACAGCACCGAATTTACGTACAATGATGCCACCAAGCAGAACACCAGATAATCCAGCTAATGCACCACCACTGGCGGCAATGATACCAAGTTGAGTTAAATCCACACCGCGATCGATCAAAAACGGCGAAAGCATACCCAGTGAAAGGCGCGTACCGATCATACACAGCAATATCAAAACCAGTGCTTGCCTAACCGGCGCCCGACGGAGTGCATTTTTGAGAGAAGGGGCAACCGGGGCTTTTAAGACTGTTGGTGCTTTTTCTACCTGTGTTTCCCGTAAAAATAGGGTGGGCAATGACATCAATAGAATCACTATGGCTAACACCCCGGCACCAATGTGCCAACCATACAGTGAAACAAGGTATAGAAACAGACCGCTGCCGATAATAGAACCCAAATAACCGCCGCCAACTTGCATAACATTGCACCAAGGGCGATATTTTGGTGATAACCGGTCAATCGCGTGACCATCGGTGGTGGTATCCACCACGGTCAGGCAAATGGTGATCAAAAACAGACCAACAATAATCAGCGGCATATGTTCGGCAGGTCTTGCCAATGACATTGAACAAAAAAGCAAGGTAATTAGCAAATTACCGCAGATCATGATACGACGGGGGTTTGTATCCCCCGAACCCGATTTACGATAGCGCTCTATAATAGGTGCCCAAAGGAATTTGAACGCCCAAGGCAGCATCAACAAGTAGAGCAAGCCGATTTTATCCGGGGTTACACCGTGGCTGCGCAGAAATGCCGGCATACTTTGTAACGTCAACATGCCGATAGTACTTTGGATAGTGTAAACACCCGCTAAAGTTAGCAGTAATAACGATATATAGCGGGGATGGGAGATATTATGCGTCATAGTGAGACACTCACATCCAGCCCAACATTCAAGCCTTTATTGATCATACTGAGCGTATTTGGCTCCACGGTGAAACTGGAGACACGATACTTTTTATCGCCCAGATTTTCGCCATAGAGTTTTACGCTAACCCCGTGTGCCATTTCTAAACTTAATGAAGCGTCATAGAGGGTGTATCCTCCCTGTTCAAGGGTATTCGCTTCATTAAAGTAGCTTTTTGAATAGTAGCGGGCACCGGCATTTAAATAGAGGTTACCGGGTAACAACGTTTGATCAATCAAGTAGTCAAAATTTGCATTAAGCATGACATCTGGCGCATAAGGCAGACGTTTATCGTTATAACTTATGCCATTCTCTGTATCGGTTGCATCAGTGAAGTTTGATTTGCCTACACTTCCCCCGAGAGAAAATTTCAGCCCTTTCATTGGCTTAATCTGGCTACTCAACTCAATGCCTTTGCTCTCTGCTTTACCCACATTGCGTATAAACTGTGCACCGATCAGATCAACATAAATTTGTTTATCTTTCGAACGAATGTAGTAAACAGCGCTGTCTAATGTCACTGCGTTATCAAAGAACGAGGTATGCCAGCCGAGCTCATAATTATCTGAGGTTTCAGTATGGTAGGGTTTTCTATCCTTGGCTGAGGAGACAATGTTATTGAATCCACCGGGTTTGTATCCTTTAGTGGCAGAGAGATAGAAACGGGTATCTGGCGTCAGTTGCCAACCCAGGGCAGTCTTAGGTGTAAACTCATTGCTGGACACTTGGTTATCAAAAGCTTCGATTGCTGCCATGCCAGAACGACCCGCATAATCTATCTGCGATTTTTCATGGGACAAACGCCCGCCCAAGGTCAAATCCCACTGAGAAGCAAAGGGCAATTTCACTTCACCAAACAGTGCCAGCGATTTTCCTTTTATTGTGTTAGCCGCATTGCCATAGTGACCGGGGTAACCACTGGTATGATGTTTATTCTTTTCATCTGAAAACCAGCCACCGAGAACGCTGGTAATCCCATTTGAGAAATTGGAGTTCAAACGCAGCTCTTGCGTGGTGGCATGGTGTTTCTCTTTCCATTTACCACCAATGAAATCACGGTAAATATCGCGATCCTGATAAGAAGTCACACTGGTTAATACACTGTCGCCGAAATCATATTCAGCCTTGAATGCATAACTGTTAACCCGCCGGGTTAAATCAGGGATAGGGCCCTCATATTCTTTCCGACGAAATTGTTCGTCGTTTAAATAAAGTTCTTCATGGGAATCGAGATCTTCATGAGCAAAGCTAAGTTCAGCACTGAACGAAGAATCTTCTGGTGCAAACGTCAGTTGCCCTCGACCAAGCCAGGTTTTGCTGGAATCAATATTTTTATCGCCACGATTTGGTGCATCAATTTGCCCAGGCTCTTTTACCCAACGCAGGCTGGTACTACCATAAAGGAGATCTTCAATAAGCGGTATTGATCCGCTGAAAGAACCGCCTTGTTTCAGCTTAGAATAATTACCGGAAAGGTTAAGCCAAGGGCCTTCTTGCGGCGAACGAGTGATGATATTAATAACACCCGCTTGGGCGTTTCCGCCATATAAAGTCCCTTGCGGACCGCGTAATAGTTCGACACGTTCCACGTTGATTAATTCTTGTGTTAGGAACTGGTGATCCTGAGGAACGCCATCGACATAAATTCGAACAGAAGGCGAGTAGAAGTCCGGTGAACTAATACCGCGAATGGTGGTTGCTGAATAGGTTCTATTACCTCGTGAGCGGATTTGTAAACCCGGGAAAGCGCGTTCAAGATCTTGTACTTGAGTGATACCGGCCTGTACAAGTTCCTCGCCTGTTTTAACCAGAACGCTGCCATCCACTTTATTTAACGCTTCTTCCCGTTTATTGGCCGTCACAATCAAAGCATCTTCTGTCGCGCCAGACGAATGTTCTGCCCATACTACAGGCGAAATTAAACAACATAAGACAGACGCTCTAGCGTATTTTTTTCTCATATAAATAACTCGTTATGCACTGTTTAAATCATGTTTTACGAAAATTAGGTGTGGTAAAACAAAAAACATAACGGGAGACTATCGATAGTATTCCATCAGGGCTAACGGGATAGGGACAAAAGTAGCGCATTACGTACTATTGATAATGATTATCATTAATGATAAATTGCGTGATATTTACAATTAGAATATATATATACAGTAAAAATATAATGTTTTTAATATGTAAAACATACTGTTTTAAGTACGGAAACAATTTTTAACTGGTATTTGATGCCAATTTTACAGGGGATCTCATGAAGACAATCTATAGCAAAAAATTAGAAGTTTTCACAGCTGACCATTGCAATTGCATGCATTCACATGAAGATAAAAAGAATACAAATACTCCCTTATTGATTGAGGAATTATCTGACGGCATTCACATCAACCGGCTACGCTTTGAACTTAACAAAGATATCACAGAATATTGTGAAGGGCCGCCAACGGTATCAATCGCGTTTATTTTAAACGGGAGAGGGAAAATGGCGATTGAAAATGGTGATGAATTAGATATTCATTCGGGAATGATGATATTTTTCTATTCACCTAAAATGACGCGAGGCATGAACTTCTTTAGCTGCGGATCATGGCATATACTCGACATTCGTTTTTCATTGAACGAAATTGCAGCTCAGGAATTGCCACCTTTTACTCAATTAGCGGCAGGTTTTGAAAAGAACGCCAGTTACAGTGATGTATTGATGATGGCATGTCCTATCTACCCACCATTTATGCAGATAGTGAACCAAATAGAAGAGTGCCAATTAAGTGGCAATGTAAGAAAGGTTTATTTAAAGGCAAAAGCGTTAGAAATACTCGCTTGTGTGGCATCTCAAGTTTATGATTGTCAATATAATATGGTTAACGGGCTACAACGCCGCGCTGTTTATAATGCAATAAAAATAATTAACAGTGATTATCATTACCCTTGGACAATAAAATCATTATCAAGAGCGGTTGGTTTAAATGAACGGAAATTAAAAGAGGGTTTTCGTGCGGTTGTTTTTCGCACTTTCCATCAATATCTGGAAAATGTCCGCATGACGACCGCAGAAGATTTATTGAAAAAAGGCATGAGTGTCATTGATGTTTCTACCGCAGTAGGTTACGCCAGTCCAAGCCATTTTTCTAAACGCTTCCGGCAACATTATTTGATCAATCCTAAAGCATGGCAGGCGAAATATGCCGTTGTTCACACTTCATTAACAGAAAATATCGTAATCGGAAAATAAATGAAAATCTCTATTCTACAATGCTAACTATTTAATTGATTTTAAAAAAGATGGCCATTTTGACATGGCCTATTCATGAATAGGGGTATCGTATGATTTATACCCGTCATCTTTCAAGTTGCCTCTTTGTTGGCTGCACTCGCTCACCCCGGTCACATCGTTTGCTATGCTCCCGGGGATTCACTCCCTTGCCGTCTTGATGCATCTTGAAATCCATAGGGTATATATGTTACGCCAGTATTATGTTATCTACCGATAAGCTGTCCATGCTGACGCCAACCAGAGTGACTGAGTTTTGTCCGAAGGTAAACACCAGATCATTGTCCACCATAGAAGCATGATCCAGATAATTACTTTTATCACTGCTGCCTTCGGTACCCAAGAACACCAATTTATCCGTCTTGTTGTAACCATAGATGATGTCTTGTCCAAAATCACCGCTGAACAGGAAGGTATTGTTATTACCCTGACTTTTCAGAACATCATTACCTTCACCACCGATGAAGACATTATTGTTGCCGAAGCCGATCAACGTATCATCGCCATCCAGACCGAACAGCCAGCTACCGGAGGTTTTAGCAGTCAGAGTATCATTCCCATCGTTGCCTGTGACTGAATTGGCGTATTTCTTCAATCCACTGCTAGAATACAAACCATCGGCTCTGACTTGGGAATCCACCTGTTTAGTCAGAAACAGCCAGGTACTTTCCTTACTTCTTATAGTCGAGATATCCGTAGCAATGGTGATACCGCCTTGTGCATCACGCATATACAATGTACCTGCCTGGTCATAGGCTATTTCTGCATTTTTTAGTGACTTCTGTAAGTCAAAGGTATTATGGCCTTTCCCGCCAGCAATAATGTTAAATCCGCCATCATCACGAAATATATCATTGCCGTCGCGTCCTTCCAGATAATCGTTTCCTTTACCACCTTTAATGAGGTCGTTGCCGTCGGTACCGATAATAAAAGTACTACCCGTGTGTTTCTCCGCATTCCGGTTCAAATCTTGCACCCAGGTATTTTCACGGGTGACGTTGGAAAGATTACTAACAACAATAGTAGAGTCTTTATGAGTCAGGTCGTAGAACGTTGACTCCATAATACGTTGCATGCCGCTCTGATAAAATGGCGTCACATGCGAAACCCAGGTTGACGGATTAGCAATAGAGAAGGGCAACACATTCCACCAATCTGATGCATAGTGATCGTTAAAATTAACAATATTATTTGTAGCCGAATCCCTTGGTACATCGTGAACACCCGGAGAGAACGAATCAATGCTGGTGCCGTTTAATACGCGGAATACGGGATCATTCTCGTATCCCACGTTCAGCACTTTATTACCTTTCTCATACTGTGATGGCGAAGCGAAAGTGATATAGTTCGACTCGGAGTAGAATCCACCCCATTTCGTATCGCTAGACTCCGCCATACTATTCACAGCTAACCCACCCAAACTATGGCCGCTGACCACAACATCACTGCCCGTCAAACCGTGAGCTTTGGCATAATTAGCTACATGGTCCAGCAGCCGGCCGAAAGCGTTTGGCGCGTAGTCATTCGAATAGTCTTTCTTACCTAAAGCTACCAGCACATTATTCATAACGTCGCCGAATGTATCGGTAATAATTGACTCTCGGGGACCACTTGTACCGCGAAACGCAATGCCAATAGAAATCAAATTACCATCAGCATCATATTTTCCCATTACCTCTGCCTGTGCAGTGGAATGACTTGATTTTTCGCCAAAAAAAGTACCGCGGGCATCAGTTTTTCCCTGATAACCTAACTCATCAGCACTGATAGTAAACCATCCTGCATCATTGAGTTTATCTTGTGCCTGTTTTTCTGCGTCCGGATTCCAAGGCAATTTAGGTGTGATGCCCTGCGATGTCGTGCTGCCGAGAATTGCGGTCAACAATGTTAATGGCATCCCTAGACCAAAACCATAATTGTAATACCCCTCGGCAAATCCGCTACCCAGATTATGGTAAGCATACCCGGAGATAGTTTTTGCGTCGGAAAATAACTCTTTGGAAGTAGTATCATCAAAGTCTTTGTACTGAAAAACACCCATGATGCATATCCTTATTAAGTTAAAATAAAGTTAAAAAAGTGTTCTAAAAATATTAACCAACTAGGTAAGTATAGATTGATGCAGATCATTTAAAGAGTAATTATCTAAAAATTTATAAATTAGTGAGCCATAATGAAAATTTAATATTTTTACAAAACTTTAATTGAATAAATCAAGTTTATATGCTAAATGGTCTCGCGAGTTTTTCCTGGAATGCTAAGAGGGGGAATGACTAAAGTTTGCACCCCTTAGCATTATGTAGTAACGTGCCTACATAAATTAGCTGTTATATCGAGGTGCACTATGTCAATCACAACCTTATCAAGTCGGGAGCTTAATCAAGATGTCAGCAGGGCAAAAAAAGCGGCTAAAAGCGGTCCAGTGTTCATCACAGATCGTGGCAAACCGGCGCATGTCCTGCTAACCATTGAGGAATATCAACGAATCACCAAGCAGCGTAGAAACATCGCTGATGCTTTGGCAATGCCCGGTGTTGAAGATATTGAATTCAATCCACCACGTGTTGCTATCCCATGTTCAAATAGCCGTCCAGCCAATTTCTCATGATGTATATTCTTGATACCAATGTTGTCTCCGAACTTCGGAAAGTTCGAGCAAGTAAGGCTAATGCCGGTGTGGCTGCATGGGCTGAAAGTGTCGATGCAACAGAGCTCTTCCTGTCAGCCATTACCATTATGGAGCTGGAAACCGGCATCTTACAGATTGAACGACGAGACATAACCCAAGGGGCATTATTGCGCTCATGGTTCAACCACCATGTAATACCGGAATTTGCTGGTCGGATCTTGCCGGTAGATATGGCGGTGGCTCAGCGGTGTGCCCGGTTGCATGTTCCAGATAAGCGTGATGCACTAATCGCCGCCACTGCGCTGGTTCATGGTATGACTGTCGTCACACGAAATGTGATTGATTTTGAATTGACCGATGTGCCAATATTAAATCCTTGGGTTTAAGGACGATGAAATATTTAAATATTCATGTTTATATTAAGTGGAAAATAAATATGAGTGACAGATTTAAATAATAATCACGAGGTGGACTCACATAATAAGCTTATTATGTGAGTCCACCTATAATTATTGATAAATACGTATCTTGAAATCACACAGAAAACTCAGGTAGAATATGTTTCATGTAAATATCATTGATAATGATATTTATTAAACTTGGACTTAAGAGTTCAGTTCCTTTAATATGTTATATAAAAGAAAAAATTCTTTAAATTATATTAGGATGAAATTATTATGCCAGATGTTCGTACTATTACTAATGTTGATAACAAATTTGGTTGTAAATACAAAGTAGATTTATTGAATCAGCAATCAACACAGAGTGTGACTGTTTTTCCTGGGAAGGATGAACCTACCGGTGATATACCGATTCCGTGGTGTGATAGTCAGCAAGATCTTGACTCTGGTCGTTGTATCAAAATCACTTTCAGTAAAAAAGGGGCTTCTAATATTGAGAACTATATGTTTCAACATGGCAGTCAAGTCTATTTGACAAACAATAAAAAACAGTTTGGCAATAAGCAGATTATATCTGGTGATTCAGAAATAATTGGGGGGAATTATAAACTTAATATTAAAACAAATGGTGATTTACCACGGATGGTGTTGAGTAAATATTAATCCGCCATTATTTATAACTAAAAACAAAATTTATCTTTTACCAATTATCTGTAATTGAGTTCAAAAGAATGAATGCGATAGTGGTTTTTTTATGATTTCACATTGAATGTTAGTTATATTAGAGGAGGTGTTAATATAGCATAGCCCGAATTCCGTTTAAGCCGTCACTGGGAAATCTTCTTCTGAGTAGAAAACTTTCAGTGATGGCTTTTTCCATATCAAACGTGACATTCAGGTAACTCCGCATCTTCTCCTGCTTCGAGCTTAGCTAACCAGTCGTCCGCTTCTTCAAGCGTCAGGTGTAGTCCATTCTCTTGATACGCTTCCCAGGCACGCAATGCATCCTGCTTGAAAGATTCACGTTTTTCTTCACGCTCTACATAGGTTGCCATTTTCTTCCACCTAAATATTAAAAGGTAATACCTTTTAATACTATATCATGAAATCTCCGCTTTGCTACCAGGTAAAGAAAACCTGCATTTTTCACTTACTTGGTGCAGTAGCTGAATTTGAACGTAATCTAACATCCCTGATCCATGTTCAGAGCGTGATGCACTAATCGCCGCCACCGCGTTGGTTCATGGTATGACTGTCGTCACACGAAATGTGATTGATTTTGAATTGACCGATGTGCCTATTTCACAGAGCTTAAAAAATATTTTCCTCAATAATTAAAATTTATTTTCATCCTATTTTCCTTTCCATTATTTTATTCAAATAAAATCATTTTCACATTTTAAATTTATTGTCATATAGGTTTATTTTTCAGTGAAATAATAATTAACATGCATTAATTTTTTATTTTATTCTTATACAAAAATAATCAATCCTGTAAGTTATAAAAATAGTCCATTATTATTTTTTTGAACTAGACTATGATTGTCGCCAATGGGTAGAGTTATCTATACGATAATTTAATATGTTTATTATATGGAAAAAAATTTAATTCAAGAGGGGCGTATGAACCAAAAAAATGATTTCAAAGCTTTTTCTATTAGTAATAATGCTAATGTAGTGAGTCAAGAAAAATATGAGGAAAATCAAAGTCTACAGGTAGGATTTCCACCAGATAATATATCTACTCATGTATTAAATAAGGTATTACGCCAATCGTCAACAATAGCGTCTGTTATCGCCAACTTTATTGCGACACAATCTGGTGACGACATTCTGGATGATGGTGATATAGCTAAACTCAGCGCCAAATTAAATCAAGCGTTAAAACAAAAAGTCACCGCAGAAATTCCCAACGCCTCATTGACACAAAAAGGCGTTGTCCAACTAACCAATGAAATCGGCAATAATGACACATTGGCAGTGACACAAAAGCTAGTTCAGGAAATCATCAACTCATTGCGTGGAAATATTGATGGCAAAGTCTCCAATAGCCGGAAAATAAATGGTAAAGCGCTGACTGAGGATATTAATCTGAATGCAAGTGATGTGGGAGCATATACTAGAACAGAGGTATACACTCGGTCAGAAGTGTATACCCGAGCAGAAGTGGATAGATTGATTAAGACAACCAATGAAATTCCTGTTGGTGCTCCTATTCCTTGGCCGTTGCCCCATCCACCTATCGGCTATTTCACCTGTAATGGTTCCGCTTTTAATAAATTACAGTACCCAAAGTTAGCAGAAGCTTATCCTGATGGCAGATTACCCGATTTAAGAGGCGAATTTATTCGCGGTTGGGATGATGGGCGCGGTGTGGATGCTAAGCGTGTAATTTTAACATCTCAAGAGGATGCCATTCAAAAAATTACGGGAACATTTACAACTATCAGAGCTGTTGTTATTAACGCCGCTGGCGCATTTTCACTTGGGGATAGTACACATAGAGGCAATACACTTGATGGGGGGGACTACGGAAGAGTAGTCAATTTCGATTCATCACTTGTCGCACGTGCAGCAACAGAAACCCGCCCCCGCAATATCGCTTTTAACTACATCGTAAAGGCGGAATAATAACAAAAGAATATATCTTAGATACTGAAATCGCCATAGCCATATTAGTTATGAATAACATCATCGTTAATCATGACACGTGGCTCTAGCAAAATCATTTTCACGGATAATAAAAGCTCATCAGGTAAGATGAGCTTTTATTGCTTTCTAGACACGCTCGAAGTTTGGATTGAGCATCGTCATCATATTTGGAAAACCAGATGGACAAGAATACGGTTCCTATGCTCTGAAAAAGTAACTTTCCAGTTCAGTATGTTATCGATGAACAAGTTCATCATCAGTGCGAGGCGTTTCTCCACCTGTCCGGAATAGGATATCCCGGAATGCTTTTATATCAGCAGCTTCAGCAGCTTTGGCACGGTCTGAAAAAAATTGCTCAGTTTCCAGAGCAGAAATTTTTTCCGCAACTGCGATAGCAATAAACTGGTTAACGCTGGTACGATCACGCTTTGCCACTCTGGTGACTTCCTCTCTTAGAGATTTCGGTAATCGCAATGTATCGGTTGATGTTTCACTCATTTCTCACTCTCCTAATGGCAATGGCCGGTGTCAGAACCTCAATATTAAACGTTCCAAACACAGTACCATAATAACCACCTCATGCAATCCCTGAAAATCAAAGAGTTCGCTTAAAGTTAATGGTTAATATAAATCAGGTTGATATTTCATTAGCGACAAACTTAATTAGCTTAAAAAAACAAAATCAAATATCAATAAAGCGCTGTTTTTAATCAGCGCTTTTATCTAATAAAAACTCGCAAAGTATTTTATTTTCTTTCTACGACTCATCCAAGATTAAATCAAACCCTAATTCCATCTATATTTTTACTTTTCTGATTCGTCAGATTTTGATTATTAAAAACGGCAGTATAAAAAATAAGACAAGTATGAAAATGCATTTTTACCACAATGTGCCTTATCGATTTTTCACAATAAATACAGTCAATTACAAAATAACATAAAATTCCATATATTATATTTCACTCTAAGACTATTGCATTAAGTTAATATCCATGAGAATTTATTCCCCGCCGAAATACGGTGGGTTTTGAATATCATTAAATGTGTCACAGCATATTAACTTGCTATAAATAATGTTAATTGATCTCTTCATCTATTTCTCATCTTAATTCGGTTATTTACTGTCTATTTCAAAATACTTACTGAAATAGACCATTAATCAGGTTTGGTGCGGTTTAACGTAAGTTTGCACTTCCTGTCATATATAAAGGTAAAAGGTGCCATGAATACTCAACGTAAGCTTGATAAAGTCAGACCGCCCCGAGTTCAGATTACTTATGATGTTGAATTAGGTGGTGCGGTCGAGAAAAAAGAATTGCCTTTGGTTATTGGTGTTATTGGACAATTTGCTGAGCAATCTATTCCCATGCGTGAACGTCGTTTCATGCATATTGATAAAGATAATTTTAATGCCGTGATGGAAGGCTTATCACCCTCATTGGAATTACAGGTTGAAAGCGCGCTGCCGGGTCAGAGCGGATTTATTAATGTCGATTTGCAATTTAAATCAATGGCTGATTTTAACCCTGAGAATTTAGCGAAACAAATAGAACCGCTTCATCATTTGTTAGAAGTACGCAGCAAACTCAGTGATCTGAAAGGCCGTGCACTGAGCAATGAAAAATTGCGTGACCGTCTGGCGGAAATTCTGGCTGAACATGCGGATAAATTACCGCAGGTAAATAAAGAAACGGAAACCACCGCCACAGAAAATAGAGCGGATGACGTCACCCCGGACAATAACAATACTCCGGAAAATAGTAATGCACAGTGAGGACAGCATGGAACAGAGCGTTGTTGAACAGCAAGAATTGAAAACGACAGAAACAAGTGGTGATTTTCTTGATCAAATTATTGATAACACCCAAGCCATCCGTCGGGAAGCCGATCGTGATCGGGTAAAAAGCCAACTCGACCAGTTTCTGGCCGAAGTCACTTCCGGTTCACTGGTGGTTTCTGGCGATTTAGTAAACAGCATTGAGGAACGTATCGCAGCGATTGATGCGCTGATGTCCGCTCAACTGAGTCTGGTTTTACATCATCCGGAATTTCAGCGTCTGGAGTCTTCTTGGGTAGGGCTTAAAGGATTACTTGACCAAAGCGAAACGGATAATACCCAAATCCGCATGCTGAACGCGACGAAAACCGATTTGATTAAAGACTTTAAATCGGCATCGGATTTCGATCAGTCAATGCTGTTTAAAAATGTGTATGAATATGAATACGGTACCTTTGGTGGTGAACCTTATTCCGCATTTGTCGGTGATTTTGACTTTGATAACAGCCCGGAAGATCTCTACTTACTAGAGCAGATTTCTCATGTGGCCGCAGCCGCCCATGCGCCGTTTATCAGTTCAGTCAACGCGGGCATGTTGGGGCTGAATGATTTTGGTGAACTCCCACGTCCACGTGATTTATCCAAACTGCTTGCAACATCCGATTATCTGCGTTGGAAACGCTTCCGGGAATCTGATGACTCTCGTTATGTCGGCTTGACTTTACCACGAGTCATTGGCCGTTTGCCTTATGGGGCAAAAACCATCCCGGTCGAACAATTCTGCTTCGAAGAGCAGGTCAAAGAAGGGAATAGCAATAGTTATCTGTGGATTAACGCCGCCTATGCACTGGCAGGCCGTATGGTCGCTGCATTTGAACAGTATGGTTGGTGTGCAGCGATCCGTGGTGTAGAAGGCGGAGGATTGGTCGAAGCATTGCCAGCGTATCACTATACCTCTGTGTCCGGTGAAAATGTGCTGCAATGCCCGACTGAGGTGGCTATCTCTGATCGCCGCGAAAAAGAGTTAGCAGAATTAGGGTTCATTCCTCTGGTTTATTATAAAGGAACTGACTATGCCGCATTTTTCTCGGTACAGTCACCGAATAAGCCGAGAAAATATAATTCTGACTTGGCAAATGCCAACGCAAAATTATCAACCCAATTGCAATACATTATGACAACATCTCGTTTCGCTCATTATTTGAAAATGATTGTGCGTGACAAAGTGGGCAGTTTTATGTCCCGCGGAGAATGTCAATCTTATCTGCAAAACTGGATCAACCAATATATTGTTGGCTCTGATACCGTCGGCGCGGAAATAAAAGCGAGTCACCCATTACGGGAGGCAAGAGTTGATGTTGTTGAAGTTCCTGGATCACCGGGAACATATCGGGCTGTAGCCTATTTAAGGCCGCATTTCCAATTAGAAGGATTAAGTATGTCTTTACGGTTGGTGGCTGATTTACCGCCATCATCGGCTGCCTGATTTTTCTATTTATTAATATTTATCCTATTTATTAATATTTATTACAACTAACTGGAGTAGTTAATTATGAGTTCTTCAATCTTTTTACAAATTGATAGTATTAAAGGTGAAAGTACCGACAGCCAACATAAAGAGTGGATTGAGCTGGAACATGTCAATTTTGGTGTATTTAACCATGCACGTATTGCAGACAGCGGTAAACGTAAAATTACCGTTGGTGCAGCGGATTTCCGTACCATTGACTGTGTGAAGGTGATGGATTCCAGTTCTATTGGCTTACTGTCTGCTGTGGCGCAAGGTACCGCAATTAAGAAAGTGAAACTGGAAATCTGCACGATTTTCAAAGGCGAAATGCATCCTTACGCAGAAGTGGAAATGGAAGAGTGTGTCATCTCCGATGTTCATGAAACCTGTTCACGTGGCGGTGAATTCCCACAAGAACAGATTTCTATCACCTATTCCAAAATTAAATGGACATTTACACCACTCAAAGAAGATGGAACTAAAGGAACTAAGGTGGGACCGGAAGGTTGGGATCTTATCGAGAACAAAAAACAATAACAATTACCGTTTACTGTCGGCCTTTGGCCGGCAGTTTCTAGCCGGAAAAAAATATAATGATTCAACCTTCATTTCTCCACCGCTTAAAAGATGATTATCCACAAGATGAAAAACGGGGTGTCGCACTTGTCTGGTCACGTCAGGAAGTTGTACAAAGCCTGATTTCTGACTTGAGTATGTTATTTTCATCAAGACCGATTTCTGAAATTTCCCCTTTATTTGGTGAGTTGCCGAAATCAGTTTTAAATTATGGCGTTTCCGATGTCATTAATGTGGATATTTCTGATGATGAACGTATTGATGTACTAAGCAATAATATTGACCAAGCTATTTCCTGGTTCGAACCTCGTTTGCAAAATGTCGTTATTACATTACAAAAAAACACACCAGAAAATATAACCTTTTGGGTAAGTGGAATTTTCTTCAACGAACAAGTGGTGTTTTCTATCTCATGGAACAGTACCGCATATAGCTATTCAATTTCATGGGATAAATAACAAGATGATGTTATTACCACAAAAAATACTGACTTATTACAATCGGGAATTAAGTTACTTAAGACAATATGGTGCCGCTTTTTCTCAGCGTTTTCCTAAAATTGCCAAACGTCTTGGGTTTGCGGAGGGCGTTTCAGAAGATCCGCATGTAGAACGTCTGGTGGAATCTTTTGCATTTCTAACGGCAAAAATCCATCAGCGGATTGATGAAGATATGCCGGAACTTAGCAACGCTATGTTGGAGGTATTAGCGCCACAGTTTCTACGTCAGGTACCGTCGGTATCGTTGGTGCAGTTTCAACAGGACCCATTAGCATCCGGTGTGACTGGAATGATGACGGTAGCGCGGCATACCCCGTTGATTTCTCAACCGGTAGGTGATGTGACATGTCGTTTCCGCACGGTATATCCATTGGAGATGTTGCCATTGGATTTAACGCATGCAGAACTGATACCAGACCCTTACGATCGGGACTTTATTTTAACGCTAAGTTTTACCCTGTGGCCGGGCGCCAGCTTTCAGGCACAACATATCCGGTTGTACTTACATGGTGCGCCAGTGCTGACTCATCGCTTGTATGAATTGTTGTCGGCGCAAGTTAAGCAACTGGAATGTCGGTTAGGCGAGCGTACATTCAACCTAAATAGCCAAGGTGTTCAAGTGGTGGGCTTTGATCCGCAAGATAACTTATGCACCGATGATCCATTGATAAATCCAGTTCATCACTTGTTTCGTGATTATTTCAGCTTCCCAGAAAAATTCTTATTCTTGGATATTCCGCTACCGAATGCCGGTTTGATTACCCGTTCATTAGGTGAGCTGCAATACCGTTTCCGGCTTAAGGATTGTGTCGCATTGCGCCGCATTGAACGTATGAGTGATAAAGTCAGCAACGAAACCTTCCGGCTAAATTGCGTGCCGATAATTAATCTGTTTCCTCACCATGCGGAACCCATTATTCCACTGGAAACAGAGCATGAATATCTGGTTCAACCGGATGCGCGTCGCCCACAAAGTATGGAAGTCTATACCATCGATCAGGTCGAAATTGTCAGCCGTCAGCAGGAACAATTAAGTTCCAAACCGGTGCCGTCATTATTTGGTATTGGGCATACGCAATCTGACGAACAGTGCTCATTGTTTTGGCAGGCAACGCCTCGTCCCTCACTCAGGCATAACGATCTGGGGATGAATATGTTCATCGGTTTTTCCGATAGCAGTGGCGAACATCTGAAACCCGAAACCGATGTGGTGATCTTGAGTCTGACCTGCACTAATCGCGATATACCGCGGCAATTGAGCAACGGTCATCCTGATGGGGATTTCGAATCAGAAAGCGCACTGCCGGGCGTAAAAATTCTGGGCCTGATTCGCCCTCGCTTGCCGGTGCGTCCACAACCCAATAGTGCATTGAACTGGCGGTTGGTATCACAACTCAATTTGAACCAAATGCTACTGAGTGGTCCGCAAGGAGTTCAATGTTTAAAAGAGACGCTAGAACTCTACAACCTGCTTGGCGATCCAGCCATATCGCGGTTGATTGCACAATTACAGCAGATTGCTATTGCGCCAGTAAGTGCGCGCCTGAATCCCGCCGATCCCTATTCTCTGGCTCGGGGGCTGGAGGTGACATTAACATTTCAGGCACAAGCCGGGGAGTTTGTTGATTTTTACCTGTTTTGCAGCCTGTTAGAACGTTTTATCGCAATGTATGCACCGATTAACAGCTTCACGCAGACCGTCACACAGCTAGAGACCGTTAATAATAGTACCCGCCGTTGGCCACGTCGCAGTGGGAGGCTGACATGGCTGTAGAAAATAAGATGCGTTTAGCGGGCGGTCGTTTTTATCAAAATGTACGTCGTCTGCTTAAACGTTGTCGCCAACGTGAAGAAACAGCAATCACCCCTGATGATGTGGTGCAATTTAGCTCCGCACTCACATTGGATGCGCCGGAAAGGGAAGTCGAGTCTTTATTGCCACCGCAAGAGGGGGACGAGCAGTATCGCATGGCGGTACATCACTTTGGTCTATTAGGAACCCTCGGTGCATTACCGTTGCGTTATACCGAATGGCTGATTGATAGGCGTTACCGCTATGGCGACGAATCAGCTCAGGCATTTATTGATATTTTTACTCATCGTCTGCTTAGCCTGCGTTTTCAAGCGTGGCAGAAATACCGGTTATATATCAATGCCGAATTTCAAAACCATGCTGAATTGCAAAACCATGCAGAGTTACAAACTCATCGGGCTTTACCGGCAGTCATTCCAGCAGTTGTCGGCCAGTTGATGGCGGATACCACACAACGTTCTCATCCCGCTTGTGTCGGATTATTGGCAACACCGGTCCGCTCAATGGTGAATTTGCAACACCTGTTGCAGCGAGAATTTGGTATGGCGGTCAACATCCAGCCCTTTAAAGGGCGCTGGCAATACGCTGATCAGGCTCACTGTTGCTGTTTAGGTCGCAGTTTGTTAGGCGATAACCCGATGTTGGGACATGCTTATTGGGATATTCAATCAGGATTTCATGTTCAGTTGGGGCCGTTTGCTGCTCGGCAGCGAGCCGCCTTTATGCCGGGAAATGAACAATATCGCAAACTAACACAATGGGTGTGGCAATTTGCCGGGCCACTGCTCTCCTTTTCACTGGAATTGTTGGTACAGCATAGTGGGCAAGGCAATCTATTAAATGGCAGCCATCAATTGGGGTGGGATGGTTGTTTGGGCGATACCGGCGAGAGCCATATTCAGCGTATCTATTTGGCTGAATGTACGGGTCCCTACGCAAATTAAACCAAAAACGCAGGTAATAAAAAGATGCTGTTAGGGCAAAAGAATCGTTTTTTACAAGTTATCGGTAGCCTGTCAGATATTATGGCACTGAACAAAATAGAAGGTGAAGAGCACCTGTCACGGCCTTATTCATTTTCTGCTCAGCTCTATTCCAACGCAGACTGGGATAAGCTGGAATCTCATATCGGTAAGCCTTTGGCATTTCGTCTTGGTGAAACGCCGAATCACCGCATTGTGCATGGCATATTGACTGAATTGCAGCAACAAGGTTTTAGCGACGGCCAGTTTTGTTACCAAGCACGTATTGAACCTTGGCTGAAAATGCTGACATTAACCCATAATTTACGCGTCTATCAGCGCATCAGCGTGCCAGATATGGTATGTGATATCTTCCGTAAACGTGGGTTTAACGACGTTGAACTGGCGCTAAAAAGCCGTTATCCGAAGCTTGAGTATTGTATGCAATACAAAGAATCAGATTTTGACTTTGTGACACGTCAACTGGAACAAGCGGGGATTTTCTATTTCTTTCGCCATGAAGAAAGGCGTCATGTACTGGTATTGGCAGATCACCCTTCGGCGTTTATTAACGCACCGTTAGCGGTATTGCCATATCAATCGAAGATGGGTGATCAGCAAGGCTATGGGCTACGCGCTTGGCATATTCATCGCACAATGATTCCAGGTACGGCGGAAATGAATGGTTATAACGTTAAAAGTGCAGCGGCAATCAGTGCCAGTGCCAAAGCGAACAGTGGCTATTCTACCAATCCCAAGCTTTCTATCTATGATGATCGACGTCAGGAGGAGCGTAATCAACTGGAAGCACAGGCAACGCTGTGCATGGAACAATGGGAATCACAATCCTATTACTCAGGTGCCGTTAACAGTTATCCCAGTTTACAAGTGGGGCATCAGTTTACCCTGAGAGGACACTCCAGTGCCGATGGCCGTTATGCCGTGGGCCACCAGCGATTAAAAGCGGAGAACAACCTGGAGGAAGGTGAATTACTGTTTTCGTCTCAAGTGACCTTACTCCCGGCGAATAACGTATTCCGTCCGCGTCCTTCTGTTACGCGGCCCTACATTTCCGGCGTATTATCCGCGCTGGTAGTGGGGCCAACGTCGGAAGAGATCCATACTGATGAACAGGGACGCATCAAAATCCAGTTTCACTGGGATAAAGAACATAAAAAAAATGATGACAGCTCCTGTTGGATTCGTGTCAGTCAGTTCTGGAATGGCGCAAAGTTTGGTGCCCAATTTGTGCCACGTGTGGGCAGTGAAGTATTAGTGAGCTTTATTGATGGTGACCCGGATAGCCCGCTGGTGACCGGAACGGTTTATAACGGGGTAAAGATGCCACCATTTGCACTGCCGAGACAGAAAACCCAAAGCGGGATTGCAACGCGCAGTAGTGCAAAAGGCACGGTAGAGCAAGGACATCAGTTCTGTTTCGAAGATAAGAAAGGTGAAGAGTTTATTTTGCTTCACTCACAAAAAGATATGCGCCTGAAAGTGAAAAATGATTTTTCGGCGCAGATCGATCGCAATGCGTTATGGGAAATCCAAGAAAAGCGCGATACCCAAATTAAAAAGGGTAATGACACATTAATTTTGAGCGAGGGCAACGCCTTAACTGAGGTGAAAAAAGGTGACAAAAAACAAACGCTGGATCGCGGCAATTTTACCACCACCGTCAGTGCAGGCAGTTATGAGCTGGAGGTATCCAGAGGTAACGCCAAAATCAATGCAGGTCAACAATGCACAATTACAGCAAATCAGGGCATTGAACTGAAAGTCGGTGCCAGCACATTATCGATTACCCCGGCCGGGATCACCATCAAAGCGCCATCGGTCACCGTAGAAGGATCAGGAAAACTGGCGTTGAAGAGCAATGGTATGGCGGAACTAACAGGAACCACGGTAAAAGTAGAAGGCAGTGCGATGGCACAATTAAAAGGCGGCATTGTTCAGGTGGATGCGACCGGCATTGCTATGGTGAAAGGCACTTTGACCAAGATTGGTTAATAGCAGGATCAACGAATAATAAGAGTTTGCAATCATGGTTAAATTACGACACTGCCAGCTTTCGCCACAAGCGGAATTGGTACTACAACAACACACGGCACATGAACAAAACCTATCGGCGCTCAATAAAGAAATGTTGTGGCAAGACGCAGTGCGCTACACCATTTTTATGTTGCCTTACACTCAGGCTCTGGAACTGGCACTGACATTTATCTCCTGCGTTTACGAACGCGATCTGATTCAAGGACAGCGGTCGTTATTGCAACAAGTGCGGCACTGGCGGGTTGATGGCGGTGATCCGTTGCGTCATGAACTGTTCGAACAGGCGCAAATAGTCGGGTTCGATAACCCAATCTCATGTCTGGTGCTTTCCGTTTTTTGGAGTGAAGGCAGCATGACCACCCCGAATTTGGAAGCGGTCTATCCACAACCGTGGCAGTCACTGGCGGCATTAGCCGATACGTTGTGCCTGATATTGCACCTTTATGGCGAACAACCGGAACGACAAATGCAGTACGCTGAACAATTTTTCCAACTGGCACATGGTCAACTAAGGCAATTGCCACCATCACAGGATCAGGGACGCAAAAACTATCTGTACCATGAAGCCACATTATCAGGAGAGCAATGATGCCAATGCCAGCCGCCCGTGTGGGTGATATGCATATTTGTCCAATGGTCTCGCCTGCGGTACCTCCGGTGCCACATGTAGGTGGACCAATTATGCCGCCAGGTATACCGACGGTGCTGATTGGCGGATTGCCCGCGGCAACAATGGGCTCAATGCTGGTGTGCGTCGGGCCGCCGGATACCGTAGTCATGGGTAGCCCAACAGTATTGATCGGTGGAAGACCTGCGGCCAGACTCGGCGATCTATGCGCACATGGCGGCACAATTACCACTGGCTACCCGTTAGTGATTATTGCTTGAAATGGAAGCCACCGTGAACTTAGCCCAAACAGATATCGCGCGTTTTTTACGGCCCATTGCTGCTGACAAACCAGCAGGGTGCGATATTGAATACGAACCTATTTTTGAACAGATAAACGCAGCGCGCGAAACCGACGACAATTTTCTCCAGGACGACGCATGGGGGTATGAAACCCGTCAGGCTGATTGGATGCGAGTTTCAACGTTGTGCCAAGAGGTGCTGGAAAAACAGAGTAAAGACTTGCAGATAGCCTGCTGGTTAACCCAAGCGCAAGGGGAACTGTATGGCCTGGAGGGTATGAGTGGCGGTATCACATTACTTGCCCATCTACTGGAGACTTTTTGGCCGGTACTTTACCCGCGGCTGGATGATACAGAGACAAACAGTGCAGATGCTCGTCTTGGCCGGTTAAGCTGGTTGGATAAGCAATTGGTGAAACAACTAGACAATCTGACACTGACCGATGATGGCAAATTGAGCTTGGCCGTCTGGCAACGGGTGCAATATTTTGAACAACACGTTGCCGTTAATAGCGAATTACGCAGTGCCTTGATCAGTGATGGCTATTTCGGTATCGCTGAGTGCGACGGCAGTATTCGCACTACATCAGCCGAACAATTGAACCAATTGCTGATGCGGGCTGAACAAGTTAGTAAGGCATTAGCAGAACTGCAAAAAATCATGGTGGAACTATTGCCTGATGCCGGTAACAGCATGAGTGCCAGTACGCAGCGGTTGCAAGATCTGATGGCCTTAATCGAACGGTTTCGTGAAATGGTGACACCGGAATTCACTCAGGAATATCGCAATGAAGAAATAACGGCAGGAGAAAATGCCCCAAATGACATAAATATGGCTTTTTTAACAGAAGGTCGGGCGCACCATGAAATGCGAGCTATCGCCATTAGACAATTGATCAATATCGCTAATTATTTTCGCCAAAATGAACCTACCAGCCCAGTGCCTTATTTAATCGAACGGGCCGCACGTTGGGCAAATATGGGCATGGCAGAATGGCTGGAAGAAATGATGTCAGAAAATACTTCCGCGCTACAGGAAATTATGCGTGTGATAAAGTGATCAGAAATAAATAGAGAGCAAAATGAATAACATGAATTTTTATAGCGTCATTAAACAGCGATTTTTAATATTGACGATGATTATTTTAATAAGTGGTTGCAGTCATTCCACTTCCAACGATGAAAAACGCTTGCAGGCAATTGAACAAGCCAAACCCGTTTATGCCAGCAATGCCATTCGTTTAAGAATAACGGCGGTTCCGCAATTGAATGTTTTTAATAATATGGCAAACAGTTGCACAATATTAATTGCTCAAGCGGAGAAACGTGAGCAATTAGATAAATTACTGGCTAATCCGGTGTTATTACGCAATTTATTTGCCGGCACCGGGGCAACAGAGCACATATTACAGTTGGATAATTACGTGATGATGCCGGGGCAATCGGTATCTTTACATATCGATAGAGCGGAGCAGGCACGTTATATCGCATTAATTGCCGGTTACTACCCGGCGCCAGAGAGTACACATACGCGAGTATTATCATTGCCGCTGCGCCTTGAGCAACACGGTTGGTGGAATAGATCTTGGCGTGCTGAATTTGTTCCCATGCGCATTAATCTGACGCTGGGACGTTACGCCATTACCCGCAGTGATTTCTCCGCAGGTAACACTGGGGATGAGGTGGTTTTTCCCGAACAAATAGTTTTCCCCGGACAAACGGCAGAATCCGGCAATGACGAAAATTTGTTGAGGAAGTAACCTATGTTTGAACATAAACCGATGTATTGGTATTCGGGCCTGTATTTACAGCCACAACACTTTCAAGCCCATGAATTGCAACATGAATACTGGCAAGGGCGCTATCAGTTACTGACACAACCTTATGCTTTTGGTGTGGTGAAACTCGCATTCAATCTGGCTGCGCTAAGTGATGAAGTGCTGAGTGTTCATCATGCCGCGTTTATTTTTCCCGATGGTGGTTACGTGGATTGTGATGTCAATAGCGTACTCAGTGCTCGATCATTGCGGGATTGCTGGCCGGTACGAGACAAACCGCAGCGCATTTATGTTGGTCTGCGTATGTTTAGCCACAATCAGAGTAACGTCACCGGTATCACGGATGCCAACAGTGTCGGTAATATCACTAGCCGTTGGGTGACATGGCCGCAAGAGCAGCGTATGCGGGATGCCTTTGGTGAGGGGCCGGAAGCGGAAGTGCAACAACTGACCTATAACTTACGTTTTTTCTTACACGATGAGATTGCTCAAGCAACGGGTTATACATTATTACCGATTGGCCAACTGCACTGCACCAGTGACGGTATTGCGCTGGATAACCGCTATTTACCGCCATGTTTGACGCTCCATGCTGTGCCACAACTGAGCCAGCGCATTGATCAACTGTGTCAGGAGCTAACCGGGCGTGTCCACCAATTGGAAGAGTTGAAGCGTCCGCAAACACTGGAAGGGGAAATTTATACCCAGGAAAAAAGCACATTATTGCTGACACTACGGACTCTGGCGCGTTATGTCGTACAGTTGCACCATTTTCAGGAAGCGAGAGATGTTCATCCCTTACAGATTTTTGGATTATTGCGCCAACTGATCAGCGAGCTTTCCTGTTTTACCGACCGTTGCTCATTTTTAGGTCAGTGGGACGGGCAGGACGAAGTACTGGAGAAATATCAGCATCTGGATCTGGCGCTCACTCTTGATAGTTGTGAAAGGACAATTGCCGATTTGCTTAATGCACTGGTGCTGGAACCCAATACCGTGATCCCTCTGCAACAGGAAAGCCGTGGTTATTATCATGCAACCTTCAATACAACGGGGAGCAATGAACAACAACGGTTCTATTTGGTGCTGCGTTCTGACAGCTTTACCCATCGCGAGCGTGAAATTCCTGATGATCGCTTGATTAAACTGGCGGCGGCAGAACAGATCGACAGCATTATTAACCGTGCTTTGCCCGGTGTGCGTCTGTACTACCAGGAAATTGCACCACATGGTTTACCTAACCGAGCAAATACCTGCTATTTCCGGCTAGAAAACCGCGGTGCATTGTGGCGGCAGGTAGAAGAGAGTAAACGTGTGGCAGTGCACTGGGCAGATGCGCCAGACGATTTACAAACAGAAATCGTTATAGTGAGAGCATCATGATGCAGTTGTTGGATTGTTATATTCCCGTATTCACTTGCGTATTACGCATGATCCAGCAGCAGGTGAATCAAGCGGAAACACTGCGGCAAACCGTATTAGCTGAATTGACACAAGCGCAGAATAGGGCGCGTTTGCAGGGTTATGGGGCACAAGATATCGAAGAAGCAAATTTCGCCGTGGTGGTTTGGGCAGACGAAGCCATTTTGTGTGCAGGTCAGAAAGCGTTGAGTATTTGGCGCCAATCATCATTGCAGGCTGAGCTTTATGATGCCGAACTGGGCGGAAATACGTTTTTTGATCGCCTTGCTGCATTAGTACCGGATAATTATCCGGTTCGATTGGTCTATGTTTTCTGTCTGCTTGCTGGATTTTATGGCCGTTATGGCAAACATGATAATTTGGAATTACACAATATTATCCAGCAAGAATTAAATAATCTTCCTGATACTTTGCGTGGTTATCTCTCTTTAGAAAATCACCGATTAATGAACAGCTACGATAATAAGCCGAAAAATAAGCCCTCCAATCATAAATGGCGTAGAAAATTAATATTATTCATATCATCTATTACATTAATTTATATTTTTATTACCGTCTATTTATTAAGTATTGGTCGGTAAACTCGGAAATCAAACATGAAAAAATTATTTTATGCCATTGGCTGGCTTAGCGTGATGGTTATCCTTTTATTACTCAGTTTAACTATTGCGGTGGCATTTTCATGGCCGACAATAAGTGGCCTGTTATTATTTATTTGCCTATTGCTGTTGTTATTATTGCTGCGTGGGGCAATGGCATTCATGCCGAAAATAATGAATACACTGCGCTGGATAAATAAATTCTGGCGGAAAGGAGATAACCGCCTGGAATATTTACTCTATCAGCACTGGAGGCAAGGAGGGTATTTACAAAGTTGGCGTCGATTCCGTTCACTGTTACACCGTAACGGCCCTGTTCCACCGTGGTTTCTGGTGGTAGGGGAACGGGGCAATGGTAAACAGAAGTTGTTAACACGCTGCAATGTGGCGCCCATGACGGGGAAAAATCTGCCGTCGCTGACAGAAAACACCTTTACCTGTCGCTGGTGGTTCTTCCGCCGGGCAATGTACATGGTCGTTTCCGGCCGTTATACCGAAGGTCAATCCCTATACCGGCAAGCTTGGTTGCGTCTAATAAGCTGGATCGCACAGGTACGTAAACCGGCTGGTGTACTCGTTTGCTTGTCAGTGGAACAGTTGCTAAACAGCGACAATAGAGCGCTCTATATCGCCGCACGTCAGGTACGTGCTCAGTTGGAACCATTACAGATACGTCTGGAACGCCGCTTGCCAATCTGGTTGATCCTTACCCACAGTGAAACATTGCCGGGGTTTGACCATTGGTGCACTCAACTGTCAGTAGAACAACGCGCTGAATTGCTAGGCGATTTTATCGAGCATCATACGGTGGGTAATGTCACCAACGTGCTGGATAAGAGCATGAACACCATTGTTAACACGTTAAAAATGATGCGCCTTAAGTTGCTCAATCAACAACGGCAGCAACCCAATGCGGAAATCTTAGCGTTACCAGAAACCGTAGCTCAACTGCAACCTGCACTGGGCTGTTACCTGAACGCACTGTTCGATCAAGACCATTATCTGGAGCATGGCCTGCTGCGTGGCCTGTTTTTTACCGCCGAGCATCAAACCACCGGCGTTTTCAGCCACCGTTTGTTGGGAGAATATCTGCCAGACCAAGTTCAACATAGCCAAGATCAACGTAGTCATAGCCTATTGCTGACCGGCTGGCGGACATTGACCAAACGTGTATTCGTTAGTTTACTCAGTTTAATGCTGGTATACGGCGCAGGTAATGCATTGATGACGACCTGGCGTGGTGTTACGCAACTTGAAAATATCCATGAGGCAGACCCGCTTGAGCGGAGTTACTTGCGTTATCAAAAAGTTGAGTACGGGTTGCAGGAAACCTTGCCATCTCTGTTTTTCTATCCGGTCACCCATACGATGGAACAACGGATGGCGCAGCAATACCAGCAACAAGCGCCTGTTAATGCATTCAACCCGGCATCGGTAGCGACACACTTGCTAACACGTTTCCGTAACGCGGAAGCACCGCAAAAACGACTGTTGGCTTTACATTGGGCACGTTTCATTAACATTGAACAGGCAATGGCACATGGCGCTACGCTAGAAACGCTACAGCATATGCCCGCTTATTCAGCTTCTCTGTTAAGTGGCGAAAACGATCCTTTATCAGCGGAACAACGCGTCGCACTCCGTCTGGCGCAATATCGCCAAAGCAACGCACAGCAAGAATTTGATCAATGGCAGGACACATTGCAGGCACTACTGGCAGATGGCGGTAATTGGCAGTGGCTGTTAGCTGACGAACAACCGGCTGGAACACGTTCGCTGACACTGGCTGATTTTTGGCCGTTGACCAGCGGGGATGCTGCCACAATTAACACACGTATCCGTGGTGTTTATACCCAAGCCGGTGAGCAAGATATTCAGGTAACTTTGGGAGAATTGGCGAAAGCTCTTAACAGATCGGAATTTTTTGCTCCTTTACAGCGCTCGTTTTATCAACAATATCAAAATCAGCGCCAATCAGAGTGGTTAGCATTCGCTCAGGCTATGCCTCAAGGAGAGACGTTAGTACGAGGCAAGAAAAATTGGCAAGCCCTGATATTAGCAGCGGGCCAATATGACAGTCCCTATATCGCTTTTCTGACCCAGTTAGAACGTGATTTATCCACGATAGAGCCGACGGATCGGCAACCTTGGTTACAGACACAGCAACGTTTATGGCAACTGCATGGTTATGTGCAAAAAAGTAGCATGATGCAACGAGTCTCGCTAGGGAACCTCTCTGTGCGCCAGCGCATCATGTCATGGCTTGGAATTTCACCGCAGATCTCGGTACGGCTGGATGAAACCGCGCTGACACGCTATCGCGCCTACCGACAAGCGGTGCAGTTAAATAGCCAACGCGAGTTGCTTAGTGACATGGAAACCGAGATGTTGGTTAAAAATGCGCTAAATAACGAGAAAGAAGAACTGGATGATAGCGGTTTACGCGCATTGTTTAACCGTTTTACCTTGTGGCGCCATGAGACCGAAAGCAAACAGAATGCAGGGATAAATGAAACCTTATGGCGGCTCTATCAGGGTGATGCGCATCTGGTACTGCGTTACGCCTTCTTAAGTGCTGCCAGCCGCTTGCAAACTCAGTGGGAAAGCAAAGTGATTTGGCCGATGGAGAAATTAAGCAGACAGGAACTGTTTGATGGCCGGGAATTGAACGCGCGTTTGTATGAATACAGTAACGCATTTGTACGGGATACCGCAGAATATGCGCTGGATATTCGTCCAGAAGGGATTAAACGCCAGGAAATAGAAGATGTAGTCTTTCCGTTTAGCGACGATTTCATTTTCTATATCAATAACCTCATTCAACCGAATGACCTACTTTCAGCGACATCGGATATTCGCCGTCGCCTACAAGAGAAACTCGCCTTACTGGAAAGCGAACAACAACTGACGGCGGTACAACAGAAACCGGAACAGGAGCAGAAGTCATCGGCGGAAGTGACCATTGTCAGCCAGCCGGCAACCGCTAACCGGGGAGCAAAAGTATTGCCAGTGGGGAGTTCAGTGACGTTGAGTTGTGATGATGGCGTACAGCAGCTTAAGAGTATGAATTTCAATGACAGCATGACGCTGCATTGGAGCCCAGGAACATGCAGCAAAGTACAAATTGATGTCTATTTTCCCCGCTTTACCCTAAGCAAAAGTTACGTTGGCCCCGACGGTTTGGTGCAATTTATACATGCTTTTTCCCGTGGTGAACTGACATTGGCAGCTCAAGCGTTCCCGCAACAGCGAGATGAATTAAGTGCACTGGGTATCAATAACATCACTGTGCGCTATCAGCTCAGCGGAAGCAAAGCGGTTTCAACACTCTACCAACAATGGCAGCAACATCAGCAACAACAAACGGCGTTGTTGGAACAGCGCAACCGACTGGATAGCCAATTGTTAAATTTAAGTGAACCGGCAGTAGCAAAAGGAACCCTCTCTACTTTGCCATCACAGATCACCACCTATTGGAACGAATTAAGGAAACCTAAAAGTGAGTAATTATCTTAAACAGATCGTGAGTAAATTAACGATAGAAGCGCGTCAGTGCCTTGATGAGGCGGTTAATCTGGCAGTACGGCGCACCCATCATGAAGTGGAAATTGAACATTTGCTGTTGACTTTGTTTGAAAAACAGCTTCCGACAATGGAACACGTGTGTCACCACGGCGGTATTGATGGCATGACATTGCTGAATGCCTGCCAACGGTCACTGGCATTATTACGCAGCGGTAATCATCGTCCACCGGTACTGGCTACCAGCTTAACTGAATGGATGGAACAGACCTGGATGTACGTCAGTACTCACTGGGAAGCATCACAGATTAGCGCTCAAGCACTGATTGTGGCCCTGATCATGAATCCGTCACTGCACCATTCTCTTACCTCAGAGCTACAACAAGCGTTACAGGGTAACACCGATGGGATAGAACAATGGTTGCGTACACAGACAAATACGGAGCCGCAACACACTACAACGCCTGCCGGAAAAAATACCCAATCCGCGCTGGCACAATACACGCATCACCTGACACAAGCAGCGCGTGATAACCAATTGGACCCCGTTTTAGGGCGTGAACGAGAGATTCGCCAGTTGATTGACGTGCTATTACGCCGTCGCCAAAACAACCCGTTGTTAACCGGTGAAGCCGGTGTCGGCAAAACCGCGCTGATCGAGGGGCTTGCTCAGCGGATCGTTGAAGGCCGTGTACCGAAAGTTTTGGCACAAGCCGAACTATTTACGCTGGATATGGGGCTGTTACAAGCGGGTGCCAGCGTAAAAGGTGAGTTTGAAAGCCGCTTGCAAAAATTATTGGATGAGGTGAAGAAGTATCCCACACCGGTGATTCTGTTTATCGATGAAGCGCATACACTGATTGGTGCAGGCGGCCAAGCCGGGCAAAATGATGCAGCCAATCTGTTGAAACCCGCGCTGGCGCGGGGCGAGTTACGGGCGATTGCGGCAACCACCTGGTCTGAATATAAGAAGTACTTTGAAAAAGATGCCGCGTTAGCACGTCGTTTCCAGTTGATCAAAGTCGAAGAACCTTCGCTAGAGCTGGCAATCGCCATGTTGCGCGCCATGACACCGGCAATGGAAAAACATCATGGTGTCAAAGTACTTGCAGAAGCAGTCACGGAAGCGGTTACATTAGCCAACCGTTATATCACTGGACGTCAGTTGCCGGATAAATCGGTTAGCCTGTTGGATAGCGCCTGTGCCCGTGTTGCCGTTTCACAAACGGATGAACCGGCACCGATTGAAGACCTACGTGCCATGCTGGTAAACATTACTACCGAACAGGAAGCATTACTGCGTGAAGGTGGTCATGAAATCCAGTTACAGAAATTGGCGCAGCGTCAGGCTGAATTGCAGGCCTCACTGGCAGAAATTTTGCCGGAATATCACACTCAACGTCAGTTGGCCAATGACATCCTTGTCTGTGACGAACACGACGAGCGGCTATCTGTGTTACGTGCAGAACTGCATCAGCGCCACCAACAACACGCTTATGTCTTTGACTGTGTTGATGCCGCCTGTGTAGCGGACGTTGTTGCCGGTTGGACAGGGATACCCCTTGGTCGAATGGTCGAAAATGAGCGTGATGTGTTGCGTCAGTTGGAAACCCGTCTCGGCCAACGGGTTATGGGACAAGATCATGCACTCAGTCAGATAGCGCGGCAAATTCGGATTGCTAAAGCACAACTGGCGGATCCGGTCAAACCTACCGGAGTATTTATGCTCGCTGGGCCTTCTGGTGTCGGGAAAACCGAGACTGCCTTAGCGCTGGCTCATGAGTTGTATGGCGGTGAACACCATCTGATCACGATTAACATGTCGGAATATCAGGAAGCCCATTCAGTTTCCGGCCTGAAAGGTTCTCCTCCTGGCTACGTCGGTTATGGACAAGGTGGTGTATTGACGGAAGCAGTTCGGCGTCAACCTTACAGCGTTGTGCTACTTGATGAAGTGGAGAAAGCTCACCCCGATGTGCTGGAGTTGTTCTTTCAGGTGTTCGATAAAGGCATGATGGAAGACGCCGAAGGGCAACAGATTAACTTTCGCAATACGCTGATTATCCTGACCACGAATGCGGCATCAGATTTGGTAATGCGGGCCGCCATGCACGGCGTCAAAGAGCAGGGGGAAAACCGCCCGGCCACTCTGGAAGATATTCAGGAGATTATCCGACCAGAGCTGCAACGTATTTTTACGCCAGCATTTTTAGGCCGTTTGCAGGTTATTCCTTATCTGCCGGTACATGGCGAAGTTCTGCATGCCATTGTGCACCATAAACTGAATAAAGTTGTCGCACGCTATCGTCAATCAACCCAATGTGAATTGCACTATAGCGACACGCTGGTGGATTTTATCGCTAAAGGGTGCCAGATCGCGGAAAGCGGTGCCCGTGAAATTGATAACCTGTTAACCCAGTTTGTCCTGCCGTTGTTATCAGATCAATGGCTATTAGGTGGTGTGCCCATCAATCAGGATGTCTGGATGGATGTGATAGCAGATCGGGTACAATTGCGATCAGACCAAAAGAAACTATTACAATCTAATATTATCAACTAAGGGTAGCAAGCGCTTATCTCTGCTATTATTATCTTACAATGTAACATCAGTGTTACGAAATGAGATCCCGATGAAAATGAAAAAGATAGTGATCTTCTGGTTTATCTTTACATTGGTCAATTTCGCGCTGGCACTGTTAAACCTACAGGTACGGGATGTGTGGAGTCTGTCATCACTGGTGTGGTTTCCGGCGGGCTTGTTACAAGGCATTTTTTGCGTCAGGGCACCGCGGTACTGGCCTGTCTGGCTAATCACGGGTGCCTTGATTTCGCTGACGGCCAGTCAGTGGTATGGAAGGCCAGTCAATGTATCGCTGACCTTTTCCAGCATCAATATGATGATGCTGGTAGCAACAGCGCTGATCTGGCAGTTTTTTTACGGTGTCATGTGGGCGCCGAGGCGGACAAGAGACATCATTAACCTGACCGTACTCTGTTCGTTAAGTGGCATCATTGAACGATTTATCGCGAAATGGATACTTCATCTATTTGGTTATCCTACCGACATATCGGTTTCATTACCGATTGTCGTAGGCTCAGTGCTGAGTTATCTACCACTTACATTGTTTGTTATCTACTACATCACCCACGAGAAAAATGGGATTGGGAACTGGAAAATCCACGGTTTATGGCTGGTGGCCCTATTTGCCATGACAGCATTGTTCATCAGTCCACCACCGGAAGCCGGGAAAATACACTGGCAAGGTATCGCACTGCTGTTTTCCTTCAGTTTGCCGATGCTGCTAGCATTCAGCGGTAATCTGCTGGTATTAAGCAGCTTTTTATCCCTGTGTACGGTGGGGATCGTCAGTGCTACCATTTTTGGTCTTGGTCCATTCTCATCGCCGTTAACCAATCTCCAACAAAATGTGCAGATAGCGGCTTGGTACAGTACAGCGTTAACGTTACCTGCGTTGTTATGCTGTAGCTGTTTATCCAACATAATCAATGCACTACATCGGCGTAAAGCGCGCTTTCTGTTAATGAGAGCCATACTGGATCAAGAACAGGTTAATTGCTTTCGGTTAAGCGCCAAAGGACATCTGTACTGGCATCATAATAGTGCTGCCTGGATGCGGTTCGGAAAAGCACCTGCCTCCTGGTCGCAGTTGATGGCTTGGGTACATCAGGAAGATCGACACAAAATCGAACAGCTTAAAAATTCCGTCTCGCAAATACCGCAGACACTAAAAGTTCGGATTGCCGATGGTAAAGGCGAATTTAACCTGATCATTATCGCCTTAATCGTCCATGTGGGAGAAGATGCCGGTTTTATTGAAGGAACGATACGTGAAATAAAGAGTAAATAAAAAATAGTCAATAATCTGGAGAAATAACCCATGCCCAGACGAGTCATTATTGCCGACGATCATCCGGTATTTTTATTAGGACTACGAACGATACTGGCAACATTGCCGGAGAATTACCAGATTGTGGGGGAAGCCCATGATGTCACTTCACTTTTCTCTCTGCTGGAGGCAAAAGAAGCGGATATGCTGATTACGGATTTCATTATGCCGGGTAATAACCAGATCGACGGTCTGAGGATGATTAGCCGAATACGGGAACAGTATCCCAATTTGCCGATTGTGGTGATTACGATGATCAGCGACCGAAAAATAATAGCTTCATTGATTGACTACAAAGTGAAAGCGATTTTGAACAAAAACAGCTTATCCCATGAGCTGGTAAAAGGGTTGTACAGTACAACCGGACGTTATGAACCTTATTTAAGTGAGCAATTTCTCGAATCACCGGACGAAGAAGTTGTAAAAATGCTAACCAGCAAAGAGTTGGAAGTGATTAAACTGTTGGGACAAGGGCTGAGTGTGAATGATATTGCTGCGCGTTTATACCGGACTAAGCAGACGATCAGCGCCCAAAAAATTAGCGCAATGAAAAAGCTCGGGTTAGATAGCGAAGCCGCGCTTTATAATTATTTGCATCAGATTGGACTGGGGCTGTAAGCCATGAAGTGCCGGTGCAAAGCATGGCGATGGTTTACCTCGTTGGTATTACTGTTACCGCTATCTGGCTGGAGTCTCAACCTCTTCGAATACCGCAATGCGCAAGAATTACCGGCAAATGGATTACCGGTGGAGTTTTATTCAAACATCACGCAAGAATCGCAGGAATTTTTGCCGTTGCCCATTAAAGAACAAGCGGTGCTTCCCTCACGCTTCCCGACATTAAAAGTCGGCATTCTCTGCTGTATCGGTGCGCCACTGGTGATCCATCGTTGGGACGGCAAATTGGAAGGGATTTATGCTGATTATCTGCGCTTGATCGAAACTGTGCTGAGAAGGCCGGTGGAGGTACGGCTATTTGGCAACTGGGAATCAGCTTATAAAGCATTGCAACGTGGCGATATCCAGTTGTTATCGAATTCCGCCTCATCACAATCAGGCAATGAAGCCAATGACACTTACCCGATTCTGGTACAACCACTTGCCCTGATTATGCGCAAAGAACAAGTCAATATGCCATTTGCCAACATGAATATTATGGCGGCACCAAGCAGTGATCCGAATGTCATTAAGCAATTACGTAAACATTACCACACTATTTTAATAGCCAAAAACCAGCAAGAGGGGATACAGGCCGTCGTGGATGGCGAAATGGATGCCTATCTGGACGGACAAAGCCAGATTGCCTATTTACTGGCTTTTCGTCCGTTTACCGGATTGACTTACCGCCGGGATATTTCATTCGG
Source organism: Photorhabdus africana (assembly GCF_035181445.1). Classification (NCBI taxonomy): domain Bacteria; kingdom Pseudomonadati; phylum Pseudomonadota; class Gammaproteobacteria; order Enterobacterales; family Morganellaceae; genus Photorhabdus; species Photorhabdus africana. The sequence goes on along the minus strand of NZ_JAXBVE010000007.1, from coordinate 5,411 downwards.
GGAACGATATGATTTTCTTGGTCACAGCGGTGATGGCATGGTTGAAGCGGTAAATCTGATCCTGACATCCATTCCTCATGCCATTAGAAATAAAGTTTATGAACGTTGGATTTCTGGACTGGCGTTGGGCAACAATAACGACGCCGCCATCTTTTCAGCTCAGGAAAAAGCCTGGATTAAAAAAAATCCTGTCGTCAATGTGGCACTGAATCGCACTGCACCGCCTTATTCTTTTCTGGATAAAAACGGTCAAATCACCGGGCTGGATGTGGATATTTTACGCTTACTGGGAGAAAAAAGTGGTATCACCTTTAATTTTATCCCAACAGATGGTGCAGTCGGCATTAAAAAGCGGTTAGAAGATGGCGAAGCACAAATGACCTCTATGCTCAACACGCCCGAACGTAACCGTTGGCTCTCTTTCAGTCATCCCTATGGTACCGTGGAATGGGTGATGATCACGCGCAATGAGCGTAACGCACCTTATGAGTTTGAACAACTTAAACACCATCGGGTGGCGATCCAGCGCGGCAACGCACTTTTGTCACTCTTGAAACAGTATCCAGAGATTTTCATCGTAGAAGTTGACAGCGTGACACAAGGTATTGATATGGTGCTGGCCGGAGCGGCAGATGCCACTTTTGACAGCCTGATCAGTGCTGATTACCTACAAGCAAGCCGCTACGGTACCAATATTTCTATTCAATTCTTTAAAGGCTCGTTGCAACCGGAACAATACGCCATCATACCGGCCTATCCTCAACTGGTGGACATATTAAATAAAAGCATTGATGCATTGCCACCAAATGAACTGCGGGTATTACGGTTGAAGTGGTTATCTATGGCGAATGTCACGCCTTATGATGACAATAAAATCTCTCCTTGGGTGAAACTGTGGGGAGGGGCATTACTTGTGATTGCGTTAAGTTCGGCTTTTTGGGGCAGTTATCTTGCACACCAGATCAAACGACGTAAAACTGCGGAAAGCAACTTACAGAATTTGCTGGCGTACTGGGAAACACTCTTTAATAACATGCCTACACCAATGTTTGTCTGCGATCCCACCATGTGTATCACGGCGGCTAACCTCTATTTCCGGCATGAAATGGGCTCTGTTGGATTTGACGTGATTGGCCGTAGTCTTTTTTCCCTCTGCTTTTTAAAACCGGTCGATGAACAAGAGATCAGTCTAATTTTTCTACGCTGTTTGGAAGGTGCTCCTGTGCATTTTTCTGATCGCAACATTGTTATTCAAGGACAGGATAAAGACGTTTACTTGTGGCTCGAAAGTTATAGCAATACCGAAGGCGTTGTTCAGGGAATCATTGGGGGCTGGTTTGATGTAACCGAACGTAAATTGCTGGCGCAAGAGCTACGCCAGGAACGTGATAAGGCAGAACTTGCCAGCCTGGAAAAATCAGATTTTCTGGCCCACATGAGCCATGAGATCCGTACACCGCTCCAAGCCATTATCGGTATTCTTGATCTGGAGGTAAAAAAGCAAACTCAGCCAGCCACGCCATTACATATCGCCTGGCAGGCTGCCATATCCTTGCAAGGAATCATCGGTGATGTACTGGATTTCTCCAAGATAGAATCAGGGCGAATGGTGCTAAATCTCAAGCCGGAATCATTGCAGGTGATTCTGGAAAATTGCGTAGCTACTTTTAGCCATCGGGCAAAGGAAAAAGCGTTATTTTTCACCTATCAGTTTGATTTGCCGTCTGAATATTATCATCTACTGGACGCAACACGCGTAACCCAGATCATCAATAACCTGTTGGGCAATGCGATTAAATTTACCGAACAGGGTGGTGTACAGATCAGCGCCAGCTATCAGCTTATTCCAGAGAGTCAGCAAGATGAAATTACGCTGGTGGTTGCTGATACTGGTTGCGGCATTCCAGAAACCATGTATGAAGCGGTTTTACTGCCCTATGTACAGGTGACACAACATAATGGCGGTAAAACCGGTACGGGATTGGGATTACCTATTTCTGTACAGCTAGTTGAATTAATGGGTGGCAGCTTGAAAATCACGGGTGCGCCCAGTGGTGGCGCACAAGTTACCGTGGTGTTACCGCTGACGCGCACGATTATTGAAAAAGAGGCGATAAGCGAAAAAACCGAAAACATTGAGACGGAGCTTCATGAATCTTTGAATATCTTAGTGGTTGATGATTTACCTGCCAATTTACAGGTGTTGTCATTACAGTTAGCCCCATCGGGCCATCGTATCGCGCTAACTGAAAGCGGTGAACAAGCCATGAAGCTGGTGGAGGAGGGCTATTTCGATATCGTGCTGACAGATTGCCAGATGCCGATGATGAATGGTTACCAACTGGCTCAGTTACTGAGAAAACATGAACGATTACGGCAATTACCGCCGTTTATTATCCTGGGCTGTACCGCGAACGCGTTCTCTACCGAACAGGCTCGTTGTTTGGAAGCGGGAATGAATGGTGTATTGATCAAACCACTGGTGCAAAGCAAATTACTGGCAGAAATTACCCGTTATTACCGACAAATCAATGAGGAAGCAACATTAACATTCGATGAGATTCAAGCATTGGCTCAGCAAAATGTGGCTGTAGAGCGCCAGTTACTTAGCGCAATACAGCAAGGGATGTCGGAAGATATTGCCGAATTACAACAACAAGAAAATCAACAATGCCATGAAAAAGTCGTGCATCACGCCCATCGTATGAAAGGCGCTTTTGCGCTGATGCAATATCAGCAAGGAATACGTGTCTGCCTGCGAATTGAAAAAAGTGAACATTGTGATGTGAAAATAATAGCCGTTTTATTAACTCGTGCGGAATATTTCCAACAGCAAATTAAGCAGAAATTGGGGGAATTGCATAGTTAGAAATCAAATGAAACGACACAGAAAAACCTTAGCTTGAAAATATAAATGCAATTTTTGTCATCGTAAAAATTGGAAAAAACACCATTTTGACGTACATTGCTCTCACATTATCTAACGGGTATACATCTAAGGAAGGTATTCTCTATGAATACAGCCACAGTTAGCAACTTTATCCTGACTAGTGCATTAACACATGCTGAAAAAACCATTCATGAATACGAAGTTATGAGTTTGAATAACCGAGACTCAGAAGTTTTCTTCAATGCATTGGTTAAATCGGTTCGCTTCAATAAAAAGCTGGCAGATGCCTTCGAAGAACATAATCAACGTGTGATCAATAAATAACCGATAATTATTTAAATCTATTATTAGGACAATAATCATTGAGGATTTTTTATGCGTGCTTTATATTTTTTCCCTATTTTCTTATTTTTATCTTCTTGTTCAATAAATCTCCCACCTTATGAACGGGAAGCCCGACATTATGTTTATCGCTCTAATGATGATTTTGACCCTAATTTTGAAACACATGTAAATAATTCTATTAAGCTTATGACGCCATTCTTTGAACAATTTTATCGAGAAGGAGTTAAGGATAGAATGAATAACATCAGTTCACATGAATTTGAGAAAAAAATTAATTATTTTAAGAGTGATAATTTAATTCAAGAAATCGGCATGTCCGAAATATTCATTTCACCCAAAATACACACAAAAGAAATCAACAATAGTCAGATTTCAAATAAGAAGAAAAAAGCATTAATTAACGGAATCATCAATTCTTACGAGGCCGGTTACTATGGCAAGTAAGAAAATTAACTATGAACTTATAAGCATAATGGAAGCGGGGGGAGAGGGAATTAACGATGGACACAATAAACTATTCAGCATTTAGAACTCACTTCGCCAGCCCCTTAGATAAAGTGAACGACAATCACAAGCCAATTCTGATTACTCATCAGAATGGCAAGCCAGCGATCGCCCTACGTTTGGAAGATTTTCAAGCCTACGAAGAAACAGCCTATTTAATGGCTAGCCCGAAAAACGCGGCACATTTAAATCAGACAATTGCTGAAGTGGAAGCAGGGAGAATATGCAACAAGCCAAATACCATCCATTGTTGCGTTACTTTTTCGACTAGTCAAAATCCATCAATGAGAAAATCCAAAGCATCTTTAATTTGTTTCCGGTGGGATGTGACATCAATAACTTCATTACCGATCATAGATACTCTGATACTTGCCATTTCATGAGTCATGACGATGTAGTCACTCTCCTCAATTGTCAATATTGGACATAATCTTATAGGAACTTTGCCTTTAAAATTTTCTTTCAGAAACAGGGGTATCATTAATCTTGTATTCAACATATCAATAATGTCACTCTGTACGTCAAGAAGATATGGGTAAGCAGAATTGCCAATATTGCGATAAACAACATACTGCATCTCAGAACACCCTGTACTTGTCAGACAGTAAACCGTGTTCGTTAGTGATACGATTAAGTTCTTCCATTCCTGCCTTATTCTCACGTTTCCAGCGTTCAGACTCAACGGCTTTCAGTTCCGAAATTAGTGCTTTAGTCAGCACTGCTGATAAGTTAAGCCCTACCTGTCTCGCTTGTTGATACAGTTCAGGTGCAACGGTCACGCTCACTGTTTTCTTTAATCTGATTTGTGTTGCTGGCATGTTAACCCCTGTATGAAACACGTTATTTTACACTTGTAATTATAGCAAGCTTTTTTATATAAGGACGGCAGAAAAGAGTCAATACATCTAATCCAAAGGACATACCCGAATAATATGACCATCGGGATCTTCAACGAGGAAAGTACGACCAAAAATTTCAGTGTGGGGTTCCTTCACAATCTTGATATCGGGTTTCTTCTGCCATTCTTCAAATAAGCGATCTACATCTTCTCCAGATGGCAACATAATACCGATCTCAGAGAACCGAGGAGTAGAGGCATCTGGCGTTGTTCCGCCTGACCAAATAGCGAATAGTGCTTCACCGCCGGCGGCAAATGCCACATAACGAGGGCTCGAAAATACCGGCTTAGCATTGAAAATCGTCTCGTAGAAGACCGTCGAACATTCAGTAAACAAGTTGAAGGTTAGGCTTGGGGGATACTGTCATCATGTAATTCTCACCTAAGTTAGATTCAATAAGAGAGTAAAAGCAAATCAATATGTAACATTTGTTACCGGATTGCGCTTGTATCATAGTAATATAATGTTAGCAGGCTGTATATACATACATATGTAAATTGATGTGGGAATTCTGGGATATGGAGATGTCTAAGATCGAATCTTGTGGGGAAAACATGAGAGTTACCTCTTGCGCTTTGTATAAGGATTCAACATCCATATCCAAACCGGTAACTCTCAACCTTCCAAAGTGCTTTGTCAGATCTGATAAGACTAGCGACAGTTCATATACAGGCTCTTAAGCAGTAACTGTATATTTTAGATAGAAAAAAGGCTTCATTTATGATCTGATAATCGTCGCCAAACTAATACCAAAACCACGGATGAAGCCTGTG